>NZ_JBEXYK010000021.1:0-130969 GCF_040630865.1 Nonomuraea sp. NPDC005730 | reverse complement strand
GCCGTCCGGCCGTCCGCCGGGGGCTCGGCGCCGGTCGGCCGGTCCCGCGTGCCCGGTCCGGTGCCGTCGCCCGGTGGCGGCGCCCCCGCAGGTCCGCCGGGCCCGGGGTCGTCGGGGCCGCCGTCCGGGTCGTCGTCGCCGGACGTGCGTTCCAGCAGCTCGTCGAGCAGCGCCTCGTCCAGCCCAGGAGCGTCGAACGGATCCCGCCGCCTGCGATGCGGCAGCGACAGCCGGGCCGCGGCCCGCACGTCCTCGGTCGTCACCGTGTCGCGGTCCTGCCAGGCGGCGTGGGCGATCGCCGCGTTCGCCGTCACCAGGTCGGCACGCAGGCCGTCCACCTCGAAGGCCGCGCACACCGTCGCGATCTGCCGCAGCCGGGCGTCCGGCAACCGCACGCCCGGAACCCGGGACCGCGTGGCGGCGATCCGGGCCGACAGCGCCGACTCCTCCCCGGCCCATCGATGCGCGAACGCCGTCGCGTCCGCCTCGAAGGCCAGCCGCCGCCGCACCACCTCGGCGCGCTCCTCCGGGTCGCGGGACGCCCTGACCTCGACCGTCAGCCCGAACCTGTCCAGAAGTTGCGGACGCAGCTCGCCCTCCTCCGGGTTCATGGTGCCCACCAGCAGGAAGCGGGCGGCATGGCGCACCGACACCGACTCGCGCTCGACGTAACACGTGCCCAGCGCGGCCGCGTCGAGCAGCAGGTCCACGAGGTGGTCGTGCAGGAGGTTCACCTCGTCCACGTACAGGACGCCGCGGTGGGCGGCCGCCAGCAGCCCCGGCTCGAACGCCTTCACCCCCTCCGTCAGCGCCCGCTCCACGTCGAGCGAGCCGGCCAGCCGGTCCTCCGACGCGCCGACCGGCAGCTCCACCAGGGCGGCCGGCCGTTCCACCCCCTCGCCGCGGGGCTCGTGCGGCCCGTCCGGGCACTCCGGATCGGGTACGACGGGATCACAGGCGAACCGGCAGCCGGGCACCACGGTCACCGTGGGCAACTGGGCCGCCAACGCCCGCACGATCGTGGACTTCGCCGTTCCCTTCTCCCCGCGTACGAGCACCCCGCCCACCCGGGGCGACACCGCGTTCAGCACCAGTGCCAGCTTCAGGTCGTCGAGCCCGACGACGGCGCTGAACGGATAGGTGACGATCAAGACTCAGGCCTTCCGGTTGACGTGGACCACCCGCCAGCCGTCCCGCGCGACGGTCAGCTCGGTGGTGGACAGAGGAGCCAGGTCGAAACGGGCCGCGCGCAGCGGATCCAGCCCCAGGACGTGGCCGAGCGCCGCTCTGATGACGCCCGCGTCGCAGACCACGACGGCTCGCGGCTCGTCCCGGACCGAATCGAGCCAGCCGGCCACCCTGGCGGCGAGCGCGGCCAGCGACTCACCGCCGTGCGGGGCGGCGTGCGGGTCGGCCAGCCAGCTCGCCAGCGCGTCCGGCTCCTCCAGCGCGACCCGCCCGTACGGCAGGCCCCGCCACCGGCCGCAGTCCGCCTCCGCCAGGGCGGGGGTCTCGCGTGCCGCCAGCCCCATGGCGGCGGCCGTCTGCCGCGCGGCCCTGCCGGGAGCGGCCCAGGCCGCCGACGCCTCGACGGGCCGTAACGCGGCGGCCCTGGTCAGGCTCGCCGCGTCGGCGTCCTCGTCGGCGGGAAAGCAGCCGGCCCGCATCCCCGGTGTCGTGGCATGCCGGACGAACAGCACCCTGCTCAGCTCGGCGCCGCGACCAGCGGATGAGCCGCCGCGCGTCGCTCCGCCCGGTCGCTCGCCCAGCCGAACAGCACGCCGAACGCCGCCCAGAAGACGAGCTGCGTGCCGATCGAGGCGAGCCGGAACTCCCACAGCAGCGTGGCGGGGAACCCCTCGGGCACCTCGTCGACCGCCGGCAGCAACCACCACGCGGCGACGACGGGCACGAGGAACGCGACCGCCGCCGCCGTCCAGCGCGCCCACGGGTCGCCCTCGACGCGGCGGGCCGTCGCCACCGCGATCGCCGTCGCCGCCAGCCCGACGAGGATCATCACCACGTAGAGCAGCGTGCGGCTGTCGATGGTGTCCGGATCACCCACCGCAGGCGGGTTGGCCGGATATTTCACGAAGGGCACGAGGATGATCGCGGCGAACGCCGTACCGGCCGCGGCCACTGCCAGCCGCCCGTCGGAACGTGGGCCGACCCGCCCGCGCAGCCCGGCGAACACCAGGGCGAACACCCCGCCCACGGCGAGCCCGTAGAGGCCGGTGGCCAGGAACAGCCCCGCCTTCTGCACGGGCCTGCCGACCACGGCCTCCTCGCCGTGGCTGTGCTCGGCCGCTTCGGCGTGGCCGTGCCCGGCCGTCCCGGCGTCCGGATCGGGCGACCCGGACCGGGCGGCGGCCTCCTCCAGGGCGATCGCGTGATCCACGCGAGGTTCACCGAAGGCGAAGGCGAAGGCGCCCGCGATCAGTCCGGCCAGGAGTCCGATGAGCAGACCTCTGGCCAGGAAGGTGCGTACCATGCCCGGCCCTCAGTGGCAGGGCACGCCGAGCAGGTGACGCCCGTCGTGCATCAGCTCGTGCAGGAAGGTGCCGGTCTGGGAGATGGCGCCGTTGTCCATCAGAACCAGGTAGGCCACCAGCAGCAGCACGGGCACGGCCAGCAGCAGCCAAGGGCGCAGGCGCGGAAAGGGAATCGTCGAAGGGGTGGACAACCCACTCATGTCAAGCCTCCTCAGGGGTCACGCGTCCCATATCACGAGGTCACGGCTGCCAAGCGACCTGGCTCCCGGGATCCACGTCCCGGATACAGTGGCGCGTCCGCACCGGCATCTCACCGGATTTCCCTTGGACAACCGTGAAATCTACCGGAACGTATCCTTTCCTCACGTTCGCGTCAATATGCGAACGATGGCCCCCGGGTCGCCGGCCAGGTACGCCCCGTCCCGGGTTCGCCGCCACCCCGCTCCGTGCCAAGGCAGTCAGGACTGCGGATCTAGCATGCGTTGGTGATTCGACCGCATATCGGGAGCCAGGTTGGGCATCGAGCGATTGGGGAGGGATCCGGTGCCATGAATGTTGCCCGCGAGGTGCGCGACCGCTATACGGACGCGTTCAACGCTCACGATATGCAGGCGCTACTTCGCACTTTCAGCCCGACCGGGGTGTCCATCAGCCCCGAAGGCGTATCTCAGGGACACAGCGAGCTGGCCTCCTATCTGGAGGAGTTCTGGGCGGCATTCCCCGACGTCCGGGCGGTGATCACGGAGTCCTCCGAAGGTGAGGCCACAACCGTCGACGAGCTTCTCATGGTGGGCACCCATCGAGGGCCGTACACCATGCCCGACGGTCAGGTGCTTGCCGCGACGGGTCGCCCTGTTCGTTTGCGATGCTGTTATGTCTGCACGGTGGAAGACGGACTCATAACGAGTTTGCGCCTGTATTTCGATCAACTGGAGCTGCTCAGCCAGCTCTCCTGCTCGGTGACTTTGCTCCGTCCTTAGCGGATCGCATCCGCTCGTCCTGCACCTGGCAGATGTACCTTCAGCAGGGCTCTGGTCGATCTTCGCGACCGGCCGCACTCCGGCCACATGACGACGGAAACTCGGCGTCAACGGCGCCCTGCTGTCACTGGGCTTCGTCATCGGGACGATCGGCGGCGGCCTCATCACCAGCGGCCGGTTCCGGTATGCAGCCGCGCCGGCTCCCGCCAGGCTGGGGTGAGCAGACGTCGTGAACACTTGTCCCGTGATCGGTGAAGAACCGGTGTGAACCCAGGGATCGAGAGGTGACCTCGATGTCACGCGCGCTGCCGGCCCAGGCAGCGGACGCCGTGATCATCGAACAGTCCAGGCGGGAGCCGGAGCGCTTCGCCGCCATATTCGACCGCTACTACCCCGAGATCCACGGCTATGCCGCGCGCAGGTTAGGCGCGGGCCTGGCCGACGACGTCGCCGCGGAGACGTTCCTCATCGCCTTCGACAAACGGGCAGGCTACGACGTCTCCCGCGCCGACGCGCGGCCCTGGTTGTACGGCATCGCCTCCAACCTCATCGCCCGCCATCATCGCGCCGAAGTACGCCAGTACCGGGCCCTGGCCAAGGCGGGCGCCGACAGCCCCGTGGAGGACCACGCCGACCAGGTCGCCGGGGCCGTCGACGCGGGAGCCCGCACGTCCCGGCTGGCCGAGGCGCTCGCCGAGATCGCCGATCGCGATCGGGACGTGCTGCTCCTGGTCGCCTGGGCGGAGCTGACCTCGGAGGAAGCGGGCAGCGCGCTCGGCATCCCGGCCGGAACGGCCCGCTCACGACTGCACCGGGCCCGCAGAAGAATCCAAGCCGCACTGGAAAGGGACGGATCATGAACGACCTCGAAAGGCTGCGCGAGGACTGGGCGCGCCCGGCGCCGCCGGCCCCCGACGCCCAAGCCGCAGCGCGGGCGGCTCTCCTGGCCCGCGCCGGCCGTCCACGCTCCAGGCGCGGATGGGCGATCCGGGCGCTGGCGGTGGCCGCCGGCGCCGTGATCATCGCTACCGGGGTGAGCGTGTTCCAGGGAGAGCGCACGCTGCCCGCCGCCAACGCTCAGGTGGTGCTGACCAGGATCGCGGCGGCCGTACAGGAGAAGGAGTTCGCGCCGCCCCGCGGCGACCAGTGGATCTACACCGAGAACCGTGACGTGGGCTGGGACAAGGGTATCGACCAGGGCGAACGGCTCACCCCGCGGACACCGCTGCCGGAGACGCTCGACCCGCTCTGGACCCGGGCCGACGGCAAGGGGGTGGGCTATCTGGTGAACGGCAAGCTGCAGACCTCCGATCCCGGTGAGAGGGCGCCGGAGAACACCTACGCGTTGCTGGCCTCGCTGCCGACCGACCCTGACGCGCTCCTGGCCAAATACCGTGAGCTCTACCAGGGGCAGGTCCCTGCCGACGACGAGTGGATCTTCCTGCGCTTCGCCGTGACCCTCAGCCAGAACCTCGTCTCACCGGAGCACGAGGCCGCGATCTTCCAAGCGATAGCCAAGCTGCCCGGAGTGACGGTGGACGAGACGGCGACCGACACCGAGGGACGTCCCGCGGTGTCGGTCTCTCAAGTCGCCGAAGGCTGGCGCAAGGTCGAAATCCTCCTGGACCCCACGACCTACGCCTACCGGGCGCGGCGGGAGACGGCGATCACCGACCATGAGGAGCGTTATCCCAAGCCGAACGGCGCCCTGATGTTCACGATGAAGGACGGCGAGTGGGTCCCCGTTCCTCCTCATCTGGAGTGGAGCATCGAGAAGGGAACGACCTGGTCGATCTCCACCCGCGTCGCGATCGGCGTCGTGGACCAGGCCGGGGAGCGGCCGTGACCCTCCTGGGCCTGGACATCCCCGACACCACCACGACGGAGGCCGTCGCCGCGATCAACCGCACCACCGCGGGCGCACACGGAGACGGGCGTCAGGCCGTCTCCCGTGTGGCCCATGCGCGCACGTGCGAGACGTCGAGGAGTTCGGCTCCGTCACCGAGCGGCGGCGCCCCGGAGCCCCTGCACTCGACGTACCGGTCGAGGAACGCCGGCGTCAGCGCCCCCACGAGCCGGGTGACGCGCTCCCCGTCCACGAGGCCGAGGTGGCCGAGGTGGCCCAGGCGGTGCTTGTCGGGCAGCAGCGCCAGGTCCGTGAAGTCCCGGTGCCCGGCGTCGGCGATCTTGACCCGGACGACTTCCTCGCGCAGCCCCATATGGCGGAACTCCTCGTAGAACAGGTCACTGTGGTGCCCGCCGCCCTCGAAGTCCGCGTACAGGCCGAGGACCGGCACGCGGGCGGAGCGGCCGAAGAGGTCGGGCATCAGGCGCATGCCGTCGAGGTTGACGGCGGCGCGGCCGCGCGGGTCGGCGTGCGCGGCGCCGGCGGCGGCGCACCCGCCGAGGGACATTCCCATGTACGTCAGCCGCGTCAGGTCGCAGGCGCCGGCGAGGTCGCCGAAGGGGCCGTCCGGTGTCGCGGCCGACAGCGCGACGGTGACGGCGATCATGCGGTCGCGCCACTATCGCTGCATCGCTGCGGTCGTCGCGTACGCGGTCAGTCGCCGTACCGCTAGTTCGGCCAGCAGCCGCGCGCCGTCGTCCAGCACCACGTCGTCGAACTCCGCGCGTGGCGAGTGGTTCTCCTCCGCCTCGTCACGGCCCAGATGCGCCGGGCGCGCGCCCAGGAACACGAAAGCCCCGGGCACCCGCGCCAGCATACCCAAGGCGTCGTGCCTGACTTCATCCGATGTCGTGCTGACACAGCACGCGGAAGATCGTGAAGATGTACGCATGAGTGCATCGCAGCCCTTCGCCGGCCCCGGTTCCGCCCCGGATCACCGCTACCTGCTCGACAACGCCCGGGTGGAGGCGGGCGAGCGGTTCACCTGGCTGGCCGAGCTGTTCGACGGTGTCACACTGGGGCACTTCGACCGGCTCGGAGTGCGGGCGGGCCGGCGTTGCTGGGAAGTCGGCGCCGGAGGCCCCAGCATTCCCGAGGCACTCGCCACGGCCGTCGGGCCGACCGGTCACGTGCTGGCCACGGACATCAATCCGGCCTGGCTGGACCCGCACGGCGGGTACGAGGTGCTCCGGCACGACGTCGTCGGGGACCCGCCGCCGCGGCCGGGCACGTTCGACCTGGTGCACGCCCGGCTCGTGCTCGTCCACGTGCCCGACCGTGCCCGGGCGCTGGCGACGATGGTGGCGGCGCTGCGCCCCGGTGGCTGGCTGCTCATCGAGGACGCCGATACCGAGCTGCAGCCGCTGGCCTGCCTCGACGAGGCCGGCCCGGCGCAGCGGCGCGCCAACCGGCTGCGGCGCGCCGTCCGGGAGTTGATGACCCGCCGCGGCGCCGACCTGCG
Organism: Nonomuraea sp. NPDC005730; assembly: GCF_040630865.1. Classification (NCBI taxonomy): domain Bacteria; kingdom Bacillati; phylum Actinomycetota; class Actinomycetes; order Streptosporangiales; family Streptosporangiaceae; genus Nonomuraea; species Nonomuraea sp. NPDC005730. The sequence goes on along the minus strand of NZ_JBEXYK010000021.1, from coordinate 124,129 downwards.
CTTCGGCCGTACGCTGCCGCGGGCGCTGCGTGCGGCCGGCCTGGTCGACGTCGCCGCTGCCGGCTGCTTCCCGGTCGGCGGGGTGGCCTGCGACCGGCTGGAGGCCGCGACGGTGCGCATGGTCCGCGCCGAGTTGCTCGCCGCCGGTCTGGCCGACGACGCCGAGATCGACGCGCACCTGGCCGCCGTCGAGGCCGGCGAGCTCGACCTCACCCTCGCGCCGCTGATCTCGGCATGGGGACGCCGCCCGGAACAGCCCGCGGCGCCCGGGCCGCGCTGAGCCACAGACCGGTGAACACGGCGCCGGCCGGGGACGAGGCCGCTGACGCGCTCTGCTCCCGGCGGCTCCCCGGCGGTCGTCAGGCGAGGACGGGAAAGTTGCTGCGGAAGGTGCCGCGGGGGTCGCGGGACCGCTTGACGTCCCGGAGGCGGGCCAGGTCGTCCGGGGCGAAGGCGGCGGCGGCGCGCTCGCCCGGCGCGAGGAAGGTGAACGGTTTGCGCCCCGACGTGCCGGGCACCAGCGCCCCCGTCAGCCGGTCCATGCGCTCGCGTACGGCGGCGCCCCCGTCCTGCCCGGGGATGCCGAACAGGTACAGCGCGTACGGCTCCTCCAGGTGTCCGGCCGGGATGCCGGAGGGCCGGGCCAGCGCGCCGCCCAGGTGCCGGAGCTGGACGCTGAGAAGCGGGTCGATGGGCTGCTCCAGCAGCGCGGCGGCCACCTCGTCGGTCAGCCCGGTCAGGAGCTCGGCGCGGGACATGCCGGGGCCGGGGTCGGTGGGTTCGGCGGTGATGCCGCCCAGTCCGGCGACCGGCAGCACGGCGCGGGAGTCGGACAGTCGCCCCGCGATCTTCTCCAGCGGCCGCATCAGCGTCTCGGCGTCGCCGCCCGCGCCGAGGTAGGTGGCGTCCACGGCCACCAGCGGGGCGGCGCCGGGGAACTGCAGGAGGTCGTACCAGAGGGTCAGCTGGTCGGGTGCGGTGGCGGTGATCTCGCGGTAGGCCTCCAGGACGGCGGGCGCCATCGCGGCGGGCCACAACATGCGGCCGCCGTAGAGGTCGGGGGCCGGGTGCAGGTCGAACTCGATCGCGGTGACGATGGCGAAGTCGCCGCCGCCGCCGCGCAGGGCCCAGAACAGTTCGGGGTCGTTGTCGGCGGTGATCCGGGCGCGCGTGCCTGTGGCGTCCACGATGTCGAGGGCGCGTACGCTGCCGGCCGCCCAGCCGTGTGCGCGGCCGAACCAGCTCAGGCCGCCGCCCAGGGTGTAGCCGGTGACGGTCACCGCCGGGCTGCTGCCGGCGAGTCCGGTCAGCCCGTGCGGGCTCGCGGCCTCCTGGACGCGGCCCCATTTCACGCCGGCCCCTGCGCGGGCGACGCGTTCGACGGGGTTCACGTGCAGGTGGTCGAGGCGGGTGGTGCGCAGCAGGATCGCCTCGCCGGTGTCGCCGGTGGCTCCGTGGCCGCTCGGCTGGGTGGTGATGGTCAGTCCTGCCAGGTGGGCGTGCCGGACGAGCGCGGCCACGTCCTCGGCGTCGGCGGCTTCGACCACGGCCTGCACGGGCTGGTCGATCGCCAGGTTCCAGGGGCGCCTGGCCTGCTCGAATCCTTCGTCGCCGGCTGCGAGCACCGTGCCGCGGACCACTCCGCGAAGTTCGTCCCCGAAGTTCATGTTCATGCCTTTCGCAGCTGTTTCCTGGTCGATGGCTCCACTTTGCCGGTCGGGGGCTGGGGTCGAGCTGGGATCGAGTTGAGGTGCCGTAGGGTGGGGACGGACATGGCAGGGTTGGAGTTTCGGCTGTTCGGGCCGCTTGAGGTCACCGGCGAGCAGGGTGTGCTGGACCTCGGCACGCGTAAGCAGCGTGCCCTGGTCACGATGCTGGCCCTGGAGCCTGGCCGGGTGGTGTCGCTCGACCGGCTCATCGACGAGCTGTGGGCGGGGGAGCCGCCCGCCGGGGCGACCCGCACTCTTCAGGCGTACATCGCCCACCTGCGCCGGGTGCTGGAGCCCGGCCGGCCGCCGCGTACCCCGCCGCGGGTCCTGCTCACCCGTGAGCCGGGCTATCTGCTCGCCGTCGCGCCCTGTCAGGTCGACCTGTGGCGTTTCGCCGCCTGGGCCGGTGAGGGCCGCACGGCGCTGGCGGGTGGCGCGCCCGGCCGGGCCGTCGAGTTGCTCGACCGGGCGCTCGGGCTGTGGCGGGGCGAACCGCTGGGGGAGTTCGCCGGTCAGGAGTTCGCCCGGTCGGTCGCCGCGCGGCTCGCCGAGATACGCGTGACCGCCCTGGAGGACCGTTTCGACGCCCGCCTGGCTCTGGGGGAGGACGCGCCCTTGATCCCCGGTCTGGAGGCGCTGGTCGGGGCGGAGCCGTACCGGGAGCGGGCCTGGTCGCTGCTCGTGCGCGCGCTCTACCGGGCCGGACGGCAGGCCGACGCGCTGGCCGCGCTGCGCCGGGTGCGTGAGCGGTTGTCGGCCGACCTCGGGCTGAGCCCCGGCCCCGATCTGCGGGAGCTGGAACGCGCGGTGTTCGACCAGGCGCCCGAGCTGCGTCCGCCTGTGCCCGAGCCGGTGGCGCCGTTCGTCCCGGCCGCCCCCGAACCGGAGGGCGAGCTGCTCATCGCCCGCTCGGCCGAGCTGGAGCTGGTGGCGCGGGGCCTGGGTGCGGCGCGGCGCGGCGACGGTGGGGCCGTGCTGGTCATGGGGGAGGCGGGCATCGGCAAGACCCGGTTCGTCCGGGCCGCCGCCGACCTGGCCGCCGCGCGTGGGTTCCGCGTCGCGTGGGGGCGCTGCGCCGATCGCGCCGCCTCGGCCTTCTGGCCCTGGACGCAGATCCTGCGCGAGGCGGGTGATGCCACCGGGCTGCTGTCCGGCCGCACCCGTGACCCCGAGCAGGATCTGTTCGGCCTGTACGAGCAGGTCCTGGACGTCCTGGCCCGGCCGCCGGCGCCGCTGGCCGTCGTCTTCGAAGACCTCCACTGGGCCGATGTGTCCTCGCTGCGGCTGTTGGAGTTCGTCGCCGAGTCCGCGCTGCGGCGTCCGCTGCTCCTTCTGGTCACCTGCCGTCCCGAGCCCGGCGACCACCCCGATGAGCTGCGCGGGACGCTGGCGGCGCTGACGCGGTCGGGTGAGCGCCTGGAGCTGCCGCCGTTCACCTCCGGCGACGTGGCCGCCTTCCTGCGGACCAGGCACGTCGCCGACGAGCCGGGCCTGGTCGGCGACCTGCTCGACAGGACCGGCGGCAACCCCTTCTACCTGGGCGAGGTGTTGCGCCTGCCGCGCGGCGAGCGCACGGTCCCCAGCGGCGCCCGTGACGTGATCGAGCGTCGCGTCGCGCGCCTGCCGAAGGAGACCGGGGCCCTGCTCGCCGCCGCCGCCGTGGCCGGCCGGGACGTGGACGCCGCCCTGCTGGAAAGCGTCACCGGCAGCACCGCCGAGCAGGTGATGGCCGCTCTGGAGCCCGCCGTCGCCACCGGTCTGCTGGTCGAGCCGCCCGCCGGCCCCGACTACCGCTTCTCGCACGCCCTCGTCCAGGAGGCCCTGTACGCCGGGCTCGGCAAGCTCGACCGTTCGCGCCTGCACCTGCGTACGGGCCAGGCGCTGGAAGGCGTCCTGCCCGAGTCGCGGTCGGCCACGCTCGCCCACCACTTCTCCCAGGCGGGCCGCCTGGACGTCACGGGCAGGACCGTCAGGTACGCCTCCCGTGCCGCCCGGCACGCCGGGGCGCAGCTCGCCCACACCGAGGCGGCCGGTTTCTGGACGCTGGCCCTGTCGGCGCTCGAACCCGGCCGCGACGCCGAACGCGCCCGCCTGCTCACCGAGCTCGGCCACGCCCACCGCGCCGCCGGTCAGCCCCAGGACGCGCACCGCGACTGGGAGGAGGCGATCGGCCTGGCGAGAGCCGTCGGCGACCGGGAGGCGCTCATCTCCGCGGTCACCGCCATCGGCGCCCCGGCCCTGTGGAACTGGCGCCCGTACGGCGTCGTCGACCCCGACCTGGTCGCCGTCATCGAAGAGCTGCTCGACGGCCCGCTGCCGGACGCCGACCGCGCCAGCCTGCTGGGCACCCTCGCCCTTGAGCTGCACTACGGTCCCCGCGGCGCCGAGGGCGAACGCCATGCCGCCGAGGCGGTCACCCTGGCCAGACGGACGGGTGACATGCCGCTCCTGGCCCGCACGATGAACAACTACCTGCTGGCCGCGTTCCGCCCCGGACGCAACGCCGCGCGGCGCGCGATGGCCGAGGAGCTGGCCGGTCTGCCCGGCCTGCCGGTGAGCGGCGAGGTGCTGGCGCGGGTCTCCCTCATGTCCTGCCTGCTGCGCGACGGCGACCTGCCCGGCTGGGACCGCGAGCTGGCCCGCTGCGAGGCGCTGCTGGCCAGGTCGCCGAGCCCGGAGCTGGAGTCGATGGTGCGCATCGCCCAGACCCCCCGTGCCACCCTCGACGGCCGGTGGGAGGAGGCCGAGGACCTGCTCGCCCGGTACGGCGACATGCGGTTCGCCCCGACCGTGTGGGGCCGCCGGTTCCACCGGCTGGTGACCACGTTCACCTGCCGGCGCGGCCAGGGGCGGGTGGCCGAGGTCCTGGAGGAGCTGGTGGCCGCCGCGGAAGAGCCGCGGTTCGTGCCGCTCCGGCCCGTCGCCGTGCTCGCCGCCGCCGAGTCCGGCCGCCTTGAGCTGGCGCACGAGCTGGTGGCGCGCTGGGGGACCGACGTCCCCGACGACTGGGTGGCCGACTTCCTCGTGCCTGTCTGGGGCCTGGTCGCCGCCCGCCTGGGCGTGCCCGATCCGCGCGCGCTCTACGACCGGCTGCTTCCGTACGCGGACCTGTTGGTGGTGGCCGGCATGGGCACCGCCTGCTGGGGTTCCACCCATCTCGTGCTGGCCGAGCTGGCCCGCCGCCTCGGGGACGAGGACGCCGCCCGCGCCCACGCCGCCGCGGGGGCCGTGCCGCCAGCGAGCTAGAGCCGGCTCGTCGGGAAGGCATGTCGCTTTTTCTTCAACCCAAGAACGGAAGTCGAAAGGGAAGCGATTCACTGCCTCGACTGTTCCGTGAGAACGGCGAGCTGAGGTGGCCTCCGGGGCAAAGCCGGAGACAGCCCTTCTTCTCCCTGTACCGGACAGCGCAGATCCAGTAGCCTCGGCAGGCGCATCCGCACAAGAGAAGACTGGTGAATTACGTCATGCGTGATCCGGAGCATTTCGGCAGTGAATCGTTCAGCGCCGCCGCCCAGACGCTCGCCTCGACGATCACCGAGCATCTCGACGAAGCGATTTCTCTCGATGACACCCGAGATTTGTCGACCGATGTGCCATCGAGAGAGGCGCTCGTCCGAGCCATGCGCAGTTATTTTGCGGAATATTCGGCTCTGACGGGGGAAGACCTGCTCGCCTCCATCGAAGAGGTCGATACGGCAGATACAGGCGAACCGGAGGACCTCGACAGTGGAGGAACGGTCTCCATCCTGTCTCGCATCGATTACCATATCGAAGATTTCGATCAACTTCTCGAAGAGGGCCGAAAATCTTATCGGCAGATAGAGCCTGACGCAAGCCTGGAAGAAGTGAACGACGCTGTGCCTGACTTGAGTGGTGCCATTTATGAGATCATGCATGCCAATGGCGATCGAATCCCCTTTCCCTTCCCCTCCGGGATACCGATCGCGGGCATCACATGGTTTCTCGGAGTTGACGAGGCGATGGGGAAAGACGTGGAGCGTTGGCCCGAAGACCCCTTTGGGATCGCCTGCAACATAGAAGACGGCGAACTCATTTATCGGCATCGCGCCATCTATCACCTGACGGCAGAGGTGTTGGAGTCAATGAAAGAGCACGACCTCCATTTCGGAGAATAAGCCCAGAAGTGTGGAAGCCGAGGGTGCAAGCCCGGCGAGCCAGGCCGCCGCCACCCGCCCGGCCCGCACGGGGATCCTGTCCTCACGCCCGATGACCATCAGCCCAAGCTTCATCCTCAAGTTGAGTGGCGTGGAACACCGGGCCGAAAAGGCGGGCCTCAGTGGCACGTCTCCGCTACCGGGCGCGAGAAGTCGCCTGCGCATTCATTCGCCAGAGAGATCGTCCGCCGCCGGTACCTTTTCAGCCGGAGCCCACAAGCGTGACCGCGTCAGTTGCCGAATTCCTCGGCGACTTTCTGATGGATGGCCTCCAGCTTGGGGGTGTAGACCCGATAGAAGTCCTTGCCGCACTCCAGATCGTCCAGAGCGGCCTTGATCTCCTTGTCCAGGTACGGCCGAGCCTCTTCGGGCATGAACGTGGCTCCGAAGGTCCTCGGGAGCTCACCCTTCTCGCGGTGCTTCACGGGGGGAGCATGCTCGCGCTGCTTGCGGCCGATCTCGTCTTCCTGATCAGAAAACGCGTTCCAGCCGCGCGTCGCCAGTTGATCCGGCCTGGTGCCGGAGACCTTGTATCCCTTGCCCGTCAGGCACGTGGCCATGCTCGATGCCAGCTCGGCCAGTTCGGCGTCGCCGTCTATCTCGCGCTTAGCCGCCCTTTCCGCGGCGGCGTCGGCCTGTTCGAACAGGTCCCTGTCGGATTTCACCTCCTTGCCGAGGGCCCGCTTGGCCGCGACGACGACGCAGGCGCCCGCGGCCTTCCAGTAGCTCCTGTACTGAGCCGGGGAGAGCTTCGACAAGATATCCCCGTTGGGGTCGGCCCCTGAGAAGTCGGGCATGAAGTCGGGGGCGTCCGGCCCCTTCAGGTAGACGTACACCGAGAAGACCCCGAAGCCGTACTTCGCCCGCTGGGCCTTCAACGCCTCATAGTCGCCGGCTCTGCGCTTGCGCTCGTCGTCGGTCATGGGATCTTCCGCCGGCACATAGGCGATGTACCTGAAGCCCTTCTGCTTCATGCAGTCCGCCTTGACGGATTCGAACTGGCGTCTCTTCTCCTGTGCCGTCGCGGCCGACTTCGACGGAGGGGAAGCGCCCTTCCCAGCGGGCTCGGCGTCGCCCCCGCAGCCGTCGAGCACGATCGCCGCGGCCATCGCCAAGGCGGTCATTCTGATGGTGTTCATGGTTGGTCTCCCCGTATTTCAACGTCACGCGCGCACGCGAACGCCGAGGCACCCGTACGGCTCGTGGTGGGGTCCGGCGCTCCCGCCGGCGCGCGTGAGCTGCTTCTTCCGTGGCTCACGTACGAGCTGGCGGCGGGCGCCGAGCACTGCCGCAGCAGCCGCCCGCCTGGACGTGCTGCGGCCCGTCCTCTGTGCCCCGGCCGGAGGTCAAGGACGCGACTGTCACGATCAGCGCCAATGTGGATCTGTCGAGTGTGCCGGGCAACCATACTACGTTCAATGGAGTACGGTCAATTCCGGCGCGGCGACCACGACCCCGCTCTGTTGCACGACCTGCGCTGAAACCCGGGGCCGCCCTCGATGAGGGCCAAGAGTCCCAGAAGCCCCGTGGGCACCATCGTCATCTCGGAGACGTGACCGAACCCGCCGAATGTGAAAGGGCCGCGGCGGCCCTTTCACACTCCCGGTCGATCCCGTCAGCCGACGGCGTAGGCGCGGACGACAGTTTGCTTGACGCTCGTCCCCGACGTGTCGGTCGCCGTGACCCTCAAAGAGACGAATCCGGCCGTGCGCGGGTTGGGCACGGCGGCCGTCCAGCCGGAGCGGGTCCGGACGCTCGGCAGGGGAAGCCAGTTCGCGCCGTCGTCAAAGGACATCTCAAGGCTGAGCGACTTCACCTTGGCCCCCGGCGCGCCGGGGTTGCGCTCCAGCCGGATGGGCACCCTGGTCACCGTACCGGGACGGGCCCGGTTGAACGAGTCGAGACCGGCCGGGGCGTAGCGGACCGCGAACAGCGGGAGCGGCTTCGCCTCGGACGTCTGCTCAGATGTGAAGGTCCAGGCCGACTCCACGGTCGACGACAGCGCCGTATACGGCTCCTGCCTGCGCATCGAGGTGGTGAGCGTGTACCGGCCCTGCTCCGCCGGTAGCGCGGCGGTGAGCAGGCAGGGCTTGAGCCACCACCGGCAGTCGGCCAGGGCGGTCTCGGCGATGGTCCGGCCGCCGCGAGCGAGGGTCGCGGTTCCGGTGGCGGCGCTGTCCTCGCCGGTCCGGCCCTCGACGCTGTCCGCGAAGAGGCGGCCGGCGTCGAAGGAGAGCCCGTCGCCTGTGCGGGTTCCGTTCGGTTGCGCGAACGAGGGACCGGCGACGGCGGCGTTCCACACCTCCTTGGTGTGGCCGCGCTCGATGACCTTGCCGGCGTCCCACACCTCCGACGTATCCGTGCGCCATGAGCTGTCCCAGGTGAGGCCGGGAGTGCGGTAGTAGGTCGCGGTACCGGGGAGCGTCACGTCCTGCCGGAGCGTCGCGGAGAACTCGGCGCTCGGCTCCTCGCCGAGTCTGGGGGCGAAGTACGGCCGGCCCTTTGCCGCGAGGCCGGGAGCGAGGAAGGTCGCCTCCACCTTCGCCAACTCCGCACGCTTGGCTCGCTGGCCCAAGTCCGCCGGGAGCCCGCCGGTACGGCGATCGACCAGGTCATAGAGGGAGCCGCTGGTGGAGTCCCAGACGGACCTCGCGTAGAAGAGCAGCCCGGCCTGCTGCACGGGGATGACGTAGAACTCTTGGCCGACGTCGAACGGAGCCCGCAGGCCGAGCGCCCACTTGCCGCGCCCCACAGCGAAATCCATGACGTCCCTGGGCGTGGCCGTGGGGTCGTCGATGCTGAAGCGGACCGGACGGCCCTGGCGGGCGTCCAGCGTGATCTGCTGGTCGCCGTTGTCGACCCGGAAGACGGTGTGGGTGAGCGTCAGCGAGGTGGATCCGGCGATGTCTGCGTAAAGGTTCCATTCTCCCTCCGGCAGCCGCAACTTGGCCGTTGCGCCCTGGAAGACCGGCCTGCGGATGGCGCCGGTGCGGGGGTCATAGAGCTCGGCGGAGACGAAGGTCTCGCCGTCGTCTCTGCCGACGGCGGAGATGGTCACGTCGTACGACTCCGGCTCGACGTACGCGCCGGCCAGGGTGCGGATCTCGCCCGAGCCCGAAGTGGCGGTGACGACGCCGGGGTAGTCGCCCGGAGCCTTGCCGGTGGCGTCGATGGTGAGCGTGAGCGACGCCGTGCCGTGGGCGGGCACCTCGAGGCGTTGTGCCGAAAGCTTCAGCACCTCACCACCCTGCGTGCCGAGGTCCAGGGTGACGGGGGTGGCCCCGGTGTTCGTGTACGTGATCGTCTTCGTGGAGACGCGCTCGCCCTGGCCGTCCCAGGGGAAGGCGGCCCACACGTTGGCGGGCTGGGCCACGACCTGCTGGGCCAGGCCCCGTACGAGGTCCACCCGCCCGGCACCCTGCTCGTACGGCGTGACGCCCGAGGTGGGGGCGGCGCTGCCGATGAGGGCGGCCTTGAGCTGCTGTCCGGTCCAGTCCGGGTGCCGCTGCGCCATGATCGCGGCGGCGCCGGCCACGTGCGGCGCGGCCATCGAGGTGCCGCTCATCTCCACGTGCGTGCCGCCCGCCTGGGCGGCCATGATCTCCACGCCGGGGGCCGTGAGGTCCGGCTTGATCGCGTGGTCGCCCTCCCGAGGGCCCTTGCTGGAGAAGGCGGCGACCACGTCGTTGTCGTCGACCGCGCCGACCGTCAGGGCGGCGTCGGCGCTGCCGGGGCTCTCCACCGGGGCTTCGTCGCCGCTGTTGCCCGCGGCGATGACGAACAGCGCGCCGGTCTGCTCGGACAGCGTGTTCACCGCCTGTTCGACGGGATCGACTTCCGGGGTGTCGGGGTAGCCTATGCTCATGCTGATGACCTTGGCCTTGACCTCGGTCGCGGCCCACTCCATGCCGGCCAGCATCGCGGAGTCCGAGGGGCCGTAGCGGCCGCCGACCTTGCCGATGGCGAGGCTCGCGCCGGGAGCGACTCCCCTGTACCGTTCATCGGCTCCGGCCACGATGGAAGCGACGTGTGTGCCGTGTCCGAGGAGGTCGCGGATGTCTGGCTCGTCGGAGAAATTCCGTTCGTGGGCGACCACATCCTTGAGGTCAGGGTGATCGGGGTCGTAGCCGGAGTCGAGCACGGCCACCGTGACGCCCTTGCCGGTCATGCCCTGCTTCCAGGCCTCGGTGGCGCCGATCTGCTTGGCGCTCTTGTCGAGGGTCCAGGAACGCAGACCGTCGAGCCAGAGCTTGGCCTTGCCCGCCGCCAGCGCCCGGGCGCCGCCGCCGGTCAGATCCTTCCAGCTCTGGGCGGCGTTCTTCTTCGAGACCTGGAGGGTGGACATGCCGAGCCCGGTGAGTCGCCGTGCTCCTGGCAGGTCCACCGACTGGGTGATCAGGGGGATGTCGGGCCGGTCGGCGTCGCCGTACCGCCATTTCAGCAGTTGGGTCACGTCGAACAGCCGCGGGTCCAGGACGCCCTGGGCGAGCAGGGGGCGGGCGTCGAACGGGATCACATGCAGGTGGCCCTCGATCACCTGCCGGGCGAATCCCGTCCGCCTGCCCGGTCCGGGCTCCACGCGCACGCTCGCGCCGGTGACGATGACGCGGTCGCCGGTGATCAGAGTGACGGCGCCGGTCGCCGCGGCGGGTGGTGGCCGGTCCGGCGGCGGTGCCACGGTGATCGTGCCGGCGAGGAGCGCGGATGCGAGGATGCCGCCTAAGCTCATGAACTGCCTCCAACCAGAGGTGATCTTGAGTGAGGCAGCGACCATACTTCCTTTAACGTAGTATGGTCAAGGTGTCCCCGGCCGCAGACGGCCCCCGCCTGGGGGCGGGCCGTGCCCTGCTCATCGGCACGGACGAAGCCGGCTGTTCCCTGTCGTGTCAGCTTTGGTGCACCATCTTTGCTTGGAAGCCCGCCAGGTAGGCGGTGGCGGTCACACCCGGCGCACACGCGAACGGTCGGGAGGAATCTGATCTGAATGAACGCACCCCATGACCCTGTCGGCTCCGCCAGGTCGTCCCCGGGTCCGGCGCCGACCGGCGCGTCACCTCCCCGCATCGCGGCACCGACCCAGGACGAACTGGACGGATTGTCAGTCGAGAAGCGCCTGGAACTACTGGAGGCTCAACGACAGCGCGATGACCAGGCGCGCGAACGTCGACGGCTGAACCGCCACCAGTGGTTCAACAGCGTAGGCATCCTGCTGGGTGCCCTCTTCACCGCCGGCAGTCTGATCACGACCGCAGTGACGTTGCGGAACGGGCAGGAGGAGCTGCGAACCGCGCGTGAGGGACAGATTACCGACCGGTACACCAAAGCGGTCGAACAACTCGCTTCACCCGCGACCGATGTGCGGTTCGGCGCGATCTATGCCTTGCAGCGGATCGCCGCCGACTCCCCTGAGGACCGCCTCACCGTACGAAGCGTGCTGGCGGCGTTCGTCCGCAACCACGACCTGTGCACACCACGGCCCGCGCCACAATGCACCGCTTCGATCGTCGAACTCGCCGTGGTCCGGACCATCGCGGACCTGCCGCCAGATGTCCACGCGGCCCTCACCATCGCCGCCGGCCTGACTGTTCCGGGAGACCCGCTCACCGATTTCTCCCAGGTCCGCTTCCCTCGCGCGGCGCTCAAGGGCATCCGGCTGAGCCGTACGGACCTGCAAGGGGCCGATCTGACGTGGGCCGGGTTGTGGGACGCGGACCTGAGCAGTCTGAACGCGCCGGAGGCGTGCCTCACCTACGCACGGCTGCGTGGCGCGGACCTGAGCAGGGCGAATCTGAGACTTGCCGAACTGTCGGGAGCCGATCTGACCGGAGCAAACCTGTCCGGAGCCGATCTGCGCGGCGCCGATCTGCGGGGCGTGAACGGGATGAGCCCAGACCAGATCCGGGCCGCCGCCAGCACGGACTCAGCGACCCGGTTCGGAGAGAAACGGGTCAAACCACAATCATGCGGACCGCCCAACAAGCTCGGCGGCCCACTCGACGAAAACCCCGAGCCCCTCCACTCCGGGTAGGGCCCGGTACTCGGGTCGGCGCCACCAGGGGCGAAGTAACTCTGCGTGCCCGAAAGTGTCGTTGCGCGGGCTCGTAGGAACAGGGCGCGCGGTAACGCCTGGTCGTGGGGTTCGTTGCCTTCGACCGCCGCCATTGGGGGAACCCGAGCCCTGCTCGGTGGCAGCCCAGCAGAACTGACCAACGGCCGGGCTCCGCCGGTGACGGTCAGGTCTCGCCGAGGTCGGTGCAGTGTGTGATCGTCGCATCGTCCGCCGCCACCGCGTGGCGCGCCTCCGCCTGCCGGACACGGCGGATGATTTCGGCGGGTCCGCTCGCCGCCATGACGGCCATGACCTCTGGCCAGTCGGCGAGCTGGAACTGCTCCACGATGCGGCCGGCTCCGTTGCTGAGCAGGACGGCACCGGTCAGCTCGGAGATCGGGCAGCTTCCGGTGATCGCCTCGTCCGCCGCCCGGGGGTCGTCCTTGGCCAGCCAGAAGCCGCCCGGCTGGTTGCGGTTGGCGCGTAGGTCCCGCAGGAGTCGGTGGTACTCGTCGCTACCCTTGGCGGCGGCCTCGATCGCGGGCTGGTAAGACCGGCTGATGATCACTTCCCGGGGATCGGAGATGACGAGCGGCGCATCGTCTGCTCTGTCGAGCACGAGGAACGAGTCACCGAGCACCAGGTACTCGATGAAGCCGCCGGACAGGCGCAGGACGGCTACGGTCGCGGACGGGCTGATGGGGTCGGCGACGTCGCAGGTGTCCCGGTGATCGTCCGTGACCTGCTCGATGGCCTCGGCGAGCAGCGCCGAAGGGCTGCGGTCCGGTACGAGCGACAAGAGGCTGAGGAGGCTGCCTCCCAAGCGAGTGGCATACCAGGCCACGCCGTGCCGGCAGATCGATTCGGTGCCGGGGATGCCGGCGCCGTCGAGCAGCACCGCTGCCGTTGGTACGGCGCCGGTGAAATCCTCGTTCGCACGGTCAGCCCGTTTGGCAGCGCTCGTCGTCGTCACTCGCATGTCCTGCCGCCGCCCTCCCGTCGATCAAGGCGTCGACCTTACTACGGCCGACCTACCTGGAGCCCACACCTGCCGCTGGGCAGACGCGTGGGCCATGATCTGGCCCTTGATCGGTATCCGGATTCGCCGCGAGCCGGTCCGCGCCTGCCGCCGTAACCGAAGGCGCGCGAGGTCGCGGACCAGCGGAACCCGCGTGTGGGTGACGAGGTCGGCCGGGTGCAGCGGGTCGACTGGCGGCGGGCGTCCTGCACGCCGTTGCCGCCTCACGTCTGAGCGGCGCGCGCTGAGCCGGCCGGTCCCGCCGCGAGGCCGGACGCCCTCGCACCACCCGCGGTCACGGGCAAAGGGCGCTCCTGGAGCTGACCTCTCCCTGCCCGACGGCCAAGGCAAGCGACCCTCCCCATACTTCGACGGTCGATATATAGTCGGGCCGTGACCGGCATGACGGAGGCGACGTACTTCATCCTCGTCGCCCTGATGCAAGAGCCACTCCACGGATACGGGATCATCAAGCAGGCCCGGACCCAGTCGCTCGGCGAGGTCGATCTCGCTGTCGGCACCCTGTACGGCGCGCTCGACCGGCTCTCGGAGACCGGCTGGGTGCGGCTGGACCGCGAGGAGACCGTCAACGGGCGTCCGCGGCGTTACTACCGGATCACCGACGACGGCGTGCGCGCCGTCCGTGCGCAGGCGGCCCGGTTGCAGCGCGCCGCCGCACTCGTCCTGCGGCCGGGTGGGGTGACGAGCGCATGAGCCACGTTCTCGAGAAGCGGTACCGCCGCCTTCTGCGCGCCTACCCCGAGGACTACCGCGCCGAGCACGGCGAGGAGCTGATCGGCACGCTGCTGGAGGCGGCCCGGCCCGGGGCCCTGCGGCCGTCGCTCCGCGAGACGCTGCCTCTCCTGGCCGGCGGGTTCACCGTGCGCGTCCGGGCCGCCCGGGCGACCGGCGTGCCGGGGTGGGCCGACGGCCTGCACCTCGGCGCGCTGGTCGTGGCGGTGCTCACCTTCGCGCAGCTTCCTGTCCTGCCGTACTTCAACTACAGGGTGTGGACGGCGCTCGGGGTCGTTCTGATGGTGGCGCTCGTGCGGGGATGGATGCGGGTCGCGGCTCCTGTCGCGGCGTTCGCCGCGGTGTGGACGAGCCGGCCCATCGTCGGCGGAGGGTCCTACGTCCCGGTGGTCGACGTCGGCCCGCTGTACGGTGACCTCGCGCCGGTCGCGCCCTACTGGGTGGTCGCGGCCGCGTCGGCGGTCCTGGCCGTTCGGCGGACCGGGGCGGGCCGCACGTCGGGGAAGGCTCGATGGTGGGGCGCGACGATGCCCGCCCGGTCGCCGTGGTGGCTGCTCGTCCCGCCGGCCGGCTGGGCACTGCAGCTCACGCAGGTGCCGACGGACGAGCCGGTCTTGGGCGCCGCACGGGCCGGCGTCGAGGTGATGATCCTGCTGCTGGTGCTGGCCGCCACGCTGGCCGTCCGGGACGGCCGCTGGGCGCTGGCCGCCGCCGTCCATCTGGTTCCCGGCCTGGTCTACCTGGCTGAGAACCTGCTGGTGACGAGCGTGCGCGGTTTCCTGTACTGGAGTGTGCTCACCGTTCTCGTGGTGGCCTCCTTGGTGGCGGCCCGGCAGGTGCGCGCCAGGGCGTGACCGTCGCCTGCTGCGGGCTCCAGCGGTGGATCACCGACTTCTTCCGCGCGGGCGGCCGTCTCGTACGAGTTCGCTTCCGACTCGGAGAACACATGTGCCCCCGACCGGTTCTGTCCGGTGGACAGCGCCATCTCCGGTAGGTATCTTCTCCGGGTCCCGCCCGGCCTGTCCGAAGCCGGAACCGGCGCGGCCTTCGCCTCCGAAGTGCACGTCAGGCCAGGTGACCGCACCCCCCGCATGCAAGGAAGACGCTTCGTGACCGACATCGTGCCCCTGCGGAAGAACGTGCGTTTTCAACTACTGTGGGTTGGTAGCGCGGTCTCTGAGCTGGGGTCGCAGCTCACCGCGCTCGCCATGCCGCTTCTGGTGCTGGCGATCACCGACTCGCCTGGGCTGGCAGGCGTCGTCGCCGGAGCTCGTACCGTCGCCTTCCTGGCGGTCCAGATGCCGGCCGGCGTCTGGGTGGACCGGTGGGACCGCCGCCGTACGCTCATCACGGCCCAGGGCCTCCAGGCGGTCGTCTCCGCGCTGCTGACGGCGCTGATCATCACCGGTCACGTACAGGTCTGGCAGTTCGTCACGCTGGCAGTGCTGGACGGGCTGTGCGTCGCGTTCATCGGTCCCGTCCAGGAGACGGCGCTGCGCGGCATCGTCCCCTTGGGCCAGCTGCACAGTGCCTACGCGCAGGAGGAGGCCCGTACCCACGCGGCCGGGCTGATCGGCCCTCCGCTCGGCGGCCTGCTGTACGGCCTGGGGCGGGCAGTGCCCTTCGTCGTCGACACCATCACCTTCCTTGCCGCCACCCTCTTCTACGCTCTCGCCAAGGTGCCACGCCGCCCGGCGGACGAGCCGCGACCCTCTGCCCAAGATCATGGCGAGGAGCGGCGGCCGATCCGGCCGAGCATGCGCCGGGAAGCGGCCGAGGCCATCACCTGGCTGTGGCGCCGGCACGGCCTGCGGGAGGTCACCGCAGCGGTGATGATCCTCAACCTGCTCGGCGGAGCGTTCCTCATCCCGCTGATCGTGCTCGTCGGCGAACGCGGCGGTGATGCTCGCATCACCGGCATGGTCCTGGCCGGCCTCGGAATCGGCGGACTGACCGGTGCGCTGCTGTCGGGCCGCATCAGCAAGCTCCTGCCTCCCGGCAGGCTCCTGCTGGCCGTCGTGACGGTCTTCGGTGCCGCGCTGGCGGCCACGGCACTGCCCTGGGGGGCGTGGTGGCCGATGATCCCGCTGGTGTCCATCACCTTGTCGACGCCCTCACTGAACGTGGTGATGAACGTGGTGGTCGCACGAATGGTGCCCGAAGCGATGCTCGGCCGGATGGGCGCGATCCTGAGCATGAGCGCGATGGCGCTCAAGCCGCTCGGGCCGGTCCTCGGCGGGGCACTGGCTGCGACACTGGGCGGCGCGGCGGCACTCATCGTGCTGGGCGGGCTGCTCGGCCTGACCGCCGCTGTCGCCGCGCTCAGCCCGGAGCTGCGCCGCTTCACCGGAGAAGCCTCCACGGCCGGAGACGACACTCCAACCGACGGCAAGTCCTCGCGCGCGCCCGCCTAGAGTCGATTCATGACGCGCCAGGTGACGGATTCGGGCAGGAGGTCGGCGAGCAGGCGTTCGGCGTACAGGCGGCGGGCTCGGTAGAAGGGGTTGATCACCGTAGCAGCCCCGAGGACAGCGCCCCGGCCGCCACCCGTTGCATGAGCTGCGGGGCGTGCAGGACGGAGTCGGCCATGAACGACACCATCGCGCGGATGTAGCGGGAGGGCCCGACGGCGTCCCTGGCACCGCCGTGATGTGCCCCCGGCCACGGCGCCCGGTGACGTGACCCCGCGGCCGGGGCGCGGTCATGACGAGGCCGGCGCCACCGCGCCGGACGTCAGAGCCGCCTGCACGATGCGGAGCGCTTCGGCCGCGTCGAGGCCGACGCTGGCGATCACGGCGGCGTAGTCGGCGGCGGCCCGGCGGGCCCGTTCCCGGCCCTCCTCACCGGCGGCCGACACGAACGAGCCCGCCCGCCCGCGCGTCTCGATCAGCCCCGCCTCCTCCAGCTCCCGGTAGGCCCGGCCGACCGTGTTGACGGCCAGGCCGAGGTCGGCCGCCATGTGGCGGATGGTCGGCAGCCGGGCGCCCACGGCCAGCGTACGGTTCTGGATCTGCCGGGCGAGCTGGGCCCGCAACTGCTCGAACGGCGGGACCGGAGAGCCCGCATCGATGACGATCACCGCAGGCCCACCGCGCGCCGCGCCGTGGCCGCGTACGACGGCGCCCTGACATGGACGGCGACCAGGGCGAGCATCCCCAGCACCAGGAAGCCCACCGAGGCGGCGCTCCACCACCCGGGCGCGAACCCGGACAGCAACACCACCGGCAGCGACCACAGAACAGCCGGCGCGGAGCTCTCGCGCGCGTCCTCGATCCGCATGACGACGTCGGCCGTCAGCGAGACCTCGTCCTCGGCCACGACGGGCCGGGCCAGCATCTCCCGCAGTTGCAGGACGGCGCCGAGGGCGACGCCGGTCACGGCGACCAGCAGCACGACGGCGGCGTGCCGCGCGGTGCCCTCGGTGACGACCAGCGCGCTCACCCCCAGCGCGAACGCGCAGGCGAAGGCGGCGCCCGCCATGACGGCGTAGGGCCGTCCGAGCAGGGCGGCCCAGCCGAGCTGCACCGGATGGGTCACCCGCCGCGGCAGGGCCGCCCCGGCGCGCCGGTCGACGCGCCGCACCCAGGCGTCCAGCAGCACCTGGGTCAAGAGCAGTGCGACGATCGACCCGCTCAGCGCCAGCATCAGCACCGGCCGGTTCGACCCGGACCCGCTGGAGGCTCCTGGCAGGGCGGCGACCTGCGCCAGGGAGGCCGCGACGATCAGCACGGCCAGAAGGACGCTGCCCAGCAGCCGCACCCGCCGCCGCACCGCCAGGCGCGTGGCCAGCAGCGGCGTCGGCGGGCCGTCGCCCAGGCCGTGCCGCCGCAGCCAGGTCTCGGCGCACCGGATGTCGGCCGGCGGCGGTCCGGCGTCGGACATGGAAGCGTTCGTCATGCCCCCTCCTTTTGTCGCAAGCTTTGTAGCAACATGGTGCGTCATGCCTTGCGACAAAGTCAACGTCCGGGACTTTTGTCGTCCCGATGGCGCAAGCTCCGGCTCGGCGGATCGGCAAGGGAGTGCCGACGCCTCGGGAGGGAGAACCGGCGTGGCCGGCGCGCCGGCCTCGGCCTGGACGCTGTCCGTAGCTCGTCCATCACGTTCTCGCGACGGGGGAGTCTGCGGTTCGGTGGCCAACCTCTTTTGCGAGACGGCCACGACCCGGGGGCGCAAGCCGCGGGCGACAATTCCCGTCAGGGTGCTTCTGGCCAGGGAGGACGTCACGATCCGCCGCTTCGCCGAGCGTGATGCCAATGTCCAGACGGTTTACGGAAAACCGCAGAGGTAATCGTCGGTCACCGTCAATGACGTCATCATGTCGGTGAATTAGTGGCGACCCGCTTCGGATGTTCACGCGGATGGTAAGCAATGTTACCGATCCGTGAACGCTCGTGCTGTCACCGGTGACGACAAACCGTTCAGGTTGGAATTTTGCAGACTTTATCGCATCACGTTGCCCGCTGTCAGCCGGATGCGGAAGGTGCCCAGAGCGATGCCTTTCAGCTGCGGAAATCCGCCCCGGCAGCCGTGCCTGTCGGACCGATTTCCCCGGTAGTGCGACCGCCGGCCCCCGCCCTGGCGCCGAGTCGAGGCGAACCTTCGCCGGTCAATTGCCGTTCCTTGTGTCAAGTGATCATCATGGCTTATGGTGTTCGGCGTCCGGCGGACGGGCCGATAGCGGAAACGGCGAGGCGAGGGCCGGTATGAGGCTTCGTCCTGCGCGTGCCACAGGCTCGGTCCGGCCGGAGAGACTCGATTCATCGCCGAAATACCACGGGGACCGCTCATATGTCACCTCAGCATTTATTCCGGCCGCGCCGCTTCCTGGTCGACCGCCTGATCAGATGGGGCAGCGTGTCAGCCGCTGCGGCGCTCGTCGCCTCGGTCATGGTGGCCGGCGCGGACGCGCAGAACGGCCGGGCCACCGCCGTCCAGGACGCCAGCCTGATGGCCATGACCAGCGAGAACACCCGTCTCGCCACGCCGACCGCGTCACCCAGGCCGACCCGCAAGCGCAGGCCCACCCACAGGCCCACCGCCACCCCGACCAAAAAGCCGACGAAGACGCCCGCGCCGTCGCCCACCCCGACCAAGACCCCGACCAAGTCCGCGACGCCGACGCCCACCAAGTCCGCGACGCCGACGCCCACCAAGTCCGCGACGCCGACGCCCACCAAGTCCGCGACGCCGACGCCCACCAAGACGCTGACCGCGTCGCCGCCCCCTGGGACCGGCTCCGCCATCGCGGCGCGGCCCAACGACGGCTCGGGATACTGGCCGGACTTCTCCAACACCGGCTACGCACGCACCCCCGCGAACGCCGGCGGCCTCGGGCTGGGCGCCTATCCCGGCAAGCTCGCCGACCATGCGTCCGGCATGAGCCCCGACAAGCCGTTGCGTGTCGAGTACCCCGACAACAGCGTCATCTCCTTCAAGCGCTTCACCGCCTCGAAGGTGTACATCTACGGCGACAATCTCACGTTCGTGGGCTGCCTGTTCGAGGGCACGAACCCCGACGACAACTTGGTGCAGATCTACTCCGACACCAACATCAAGTTCCTGTACTCGACGTTCAAGCCCAGCTCCTACACCATGCCCCCCGGCAATGACGGCAAGGTGTCGTCCGCGCACGCCAAGCCGGGCACGCCGTTCGACAAGTCGTGGCAGCTGATGACGACGATGAAGGAAGCCGTCGCCGTCATGGACCACAACGACATCTGGGGCAACGCCGGACTGATCATGGTGACCGGATTCCCCGGCCGGCCCTCGACATGGACGAACAACTACATCCATGACATGGCCGACACCGGACGCGACGTCTACCACCATGACGGCATCGGCCCGCAGAGCGAGGGCAACGGCGGCCACATGATCGTCAGCCACAACACCCTGGCGTCCCTGGGCAACACCAACGGCCTGGCGCTGCAGGGCAAGGGTGTCTACCAGGACGTCTCCGTCACGAACAACTACATCTCCGGATGGGGTTACGCCCTCAGCATCGGCACGGCCGACAACGCCAAGAACATCACCGTGTCAGGGAACGTCTTCTCGGCCGAGCTCGACCAGCTGCACGGCTTCCTGTACGGCGGCATCTGGGGCGGCAAGGCCCGCGGTTCCACATGGCGCGACAACCGCATCCAGGCGCGCACCGGCGACGGCAACCGCAGCTACACTCCGGCCGACAACGCCAAATACCTGTGGCCGGTCGGCACCGCCCACGCCACCGACTACACCGGCTGACTCGTCGCGCCCGGCGTCCGCCCCTCGGCACCGGCCGACGGGGACGGTGCCGGGCGCGTCCTGCGGGCCGGAACAGGGGGAACGCCCGCGCGGCGGGCGACCGGGACGTGCGTGGGGGAGCCGGTCACCCGGCGGAGACAGTGACGTCTCCGGAACCCGTGGTCAGCGACATCTTGCGCGGCGAGGAGCTGTCCTTCCTGACCGAGATGTCGGCGTCACCGGAGGTCGTGCCGACCTTCACGTCGAAGGTCTCGTCGGGGACGGTGAGCGCGACGTCGCCCGAGCCGACCGACAGCTCGACGCTTTCCGGCGCGGCCGCGTACTTCAGGGTGACCTGGCTGGATCCCCCCTTGACCAGGAGCTTCTTGCCGCCCAGGCCCTCACCCTTGATGTCGCCGGAGCCGGCCTCCAGGTCCAGAGGGCCGGTGAGCGACCTCAGCGTCAGATCGCCCGAGCCGGTGTCCAGGTTGACCGGCAGCCCCTTGGGGATCTCCACCTGGTACTCGACCCCGCAGGTGCCCCACGACTTCTCGCAGTCGTAGTAGACGGACAGCGTGCCGCCCTCCACCTTGTGCGCGGCCTGCGGCTTGTCGTTGCTCCAGTAGAGCCTCTCGGTCACGCGGACGGACGGCACGTCCGACTCGGTGACGGTCACGTTCCCGCTGCCGCTTCTGAGGTGAAGCTGCTGCACCTTCTCCTTGACCTGGTACGTGCTGGTCTCCTCGTTCTTCGGTTTGCCGATGGCGTCCAGGCCGCACCCGGTCAGGAGCACCGCGGAGGCCAGCAGGCCGCCCGCGATCGCAGTGATCTTCATGCCGTCCATCCTGTCCGGCCTTCCCCTCGCCCTGCATCAGGGATGCCCCCGACAGGTCCCCGGGAGAACCCTCACCGCGGACGACTCCGTCCGTCCGCGGGAGAGGCGCGCCCGGCCTGAGGCGGATGCCGGGGGAGCCTCAGCGGGGATGGTTGTGAGGCAGTCGCCGCCACGCTGTCAGGCGGCGGCCTTCGGGCCAGGACGGCACCGGCGCACGTAGTACGCGCAGGTCAGGGCGAGGACCATGGGGCCCCACAGGTTGAGCGGGCTGATGCACACCTTGGCCGGAATCTCCCACCAGACGTTCTCGTAGGCGATCTCGTCAACGGCCCCCACCCATTGGAGCACCGTCGGCACCGGCAACACCGGCAGGATCACACCCCGGCCGCCGCGGGAACCAGCGCAGCCATCGGCGGGATGAGCCGGCCCCCGAGAAGAGGGACCCAGGCCGGGACGATCCCCCCCACCGGCGTACCAGGCCGATGCTCAGCAACGCCGCCGGCTCTGACAGCGTACTGAGCCCGAGGATGGACGGAATTCTGATCCACAGCGCCGGCATGTCGGTGGCGTGGATCTGGCCCATCTCGAAATCGAGGACGAACGGCAGCCGCAGAGGCAGGAGGGCAGCACCAGCAGCGGAAGCGCGTAGGCGGCACGTAGCGCCCAGCGGGGGACATGCCGCTCGGTGTCGCTCTCGGCGGGAGCCGTGTGCAGGAGTTTGATCGGCCTGCCTCCACTGTGTCCGCGCCGTGCTCTCGGAAGATCACCCGAGCGGGTGAGCGGCCTCCCCCACCTGGGGGAGACCGGTCTGCCGCCCCGGTGATCCGATCAACGTGACCGGCCGTCCGGGAGAGGTCAGCGGAGGTCGCGGATGAGGGTGCCGATGACGGCGTCGACGCGGTCGGAGTCGAACTCGTCCGTGCCGATCAGGAGGGTCACGGCGCGCTCGCCGTCGTCGGTGACGGCGTTCCTGAACGTGTGGCCGCCCGCCATGCTGCCCGCGTGCCCCCAGGCGTCCTGTCCCGGAACGAGCTGGTAGCGCTCGACGCCCAGGCCGTAGCCCTGGCCGGCGTCGTCGGGTATGGTCCGTTTCATCTCGGCGAGCTGGGCCGGGGCCAGCAGCCTGCCGGTCACCAGCGCGGTCCAGAAGGCGGTCGCGTCGGCGCCGGTGGAGATGAGCTCGCCGGAGGCGTCGGCCTCGGTGGTGTTCCATTCGGTCCGGTCCACCAGGGACCCGCCGCGCTTGACGTAGCTGCGCAGGTCGGGCTTGGCGATCGTGGTGCGGTCGCCGGGCCAGGAGGTGCCGCGCAGCCCGAGGCGTTTGATGATCCGCTGGTCGATCTCGGTGCCGATGTCGCGGCCGGTGACCTTGGCGACGATCAGCCCGGCCAGGTTGTAGTTGGTGTTGGCGTAGGCGAAGCCGTCGGGGGTCCTGTCGGGCGGCGGCAGGGCGAGCGCCTGCCGGACCGTGCGCAGGGGCTCGATGTGGTCCCAGCGGTGCGCCTCCTCGTCGGCCCAGAACGGCGCCTCCAGATACTCGGGCAGGCCGCTGGTGTGCTGCAGGAGCTGCCTGATCGTGATCCTGCGCCCGTCGTAGCGCTTGGTGCGGACGAGGCCCGGCAGGTAGCGGTCGACGGTGTCGTCCAGCCTGATCCGGCCCTCGCCGACGAGCTGGAGCACGACGGTGGCGGTCCACGCCTTGGTGTCGCTGCCGATCCGGCTGTGCTCGTCGCCGGTGACCTTGCGGCCCGTCCTGCGGTCGGCCACGCCGATGCCTCCGCTCCAGAGGCCGCAGCCCGGGCTCTTGACCGTCACGACGATCCCCGGCGCGCCGACGTCCTTCAGCGACTCCAGGGCCGTCCGGATGGGTCCGGTGTCGCACTGCGGCGCGGCCGCCGCCGCGGGTGCGGTCACCAGGGCGGCGGTGACCGCCAGGGCCGCGACGGCACTCGTCCCAGCTCGCATGATGTCCCCTTCACACTCGTCTCGCCCACGGTCCGACCGGACGTGAACAGCGGTTGCGCTCGCCCCGGCCGGGACCGGTACAGTCGCTGGGGCCGACCGCGGCGCGCCTGCCGGTGTGCGCATGCAGACAGCGTCGCGTCCGTGCCGAGCGGGTGCATGCGGTGTCCTTCCAGGGATCTCGCGAATGTCTTGTGCGTCTGGCCAAAGAGGTGAGGATGCTCGAAACCGGCGTGTCCGAGCTCGGGCAGGTCCTCGACGCGTTGGGGCCGTCGCTGCTGCGGCCGCTGACCGCGCTGCCGGAGCGACCGGTGCCGGTCTCGGGCGTGCTCGTTTTCGAGCGGCGCGCCCCGCTCTCGCCCGTCAGGGGCGCCGTGCTGCTCGCCGTCGGGCTGGGCACGTCCGAGCCGCGGGCGCGGGAGCTGGTCGGCGCGGCGGCCGAGGCCGGGTACGCCTGCCTGGTGGTCAAGCGCTTCGGCGAGCCCGTGGCGGAGCTGGCCGCGGCCGCCCAGCGGTCGGGCGTCGTGCTGCTGGCCGCCGACGAGGCCGTCGCCTGGCACCACCTCGACGCCATGATCTCCTCGGCCCTCGCCTCCACCACGCGGTTCGCGCACGCCACCGGCGCCCCCGCGCTCGGCGACCTGTTCGCCCTGGCCAACGCCATCGCCGCGATGGCGGGCGGCGCCACCGTGATCGAAGACCGGAACCGGCGCATCCTCGCCTACTCGACGCTGCCCGGCCAGGCCATCGACGAGGGCCGCCGCCAGGGAATCCTCGGCCTCCAGGTGCCGGACGGCCCCGACTACGACGCGCAGTACCGCACCATCGCCCAGGTGGTGCGGACCTGCCGGTTCCCGGCCATCCCCGGCGGGCTGCCGCGGCTCGGCGTCGCGGTCCGCGCGGGGAGCGAGGAGCTGGGCTCGATCTGGGTCGTCGACGCCGGCGACTCCCTCGACTCCGCCGCCGAGCAGGCGCTCTCCGACGTGGCCGACATCGTCTCGCTGCACCTGCTCGCGGCCCGCACCGCGGACGACGCCGTGCGGCGCAGGCGGGCCGACCTGTTGCGGCGGCTGCTCGCCGACCCGAGCAGCGTCACCGCGGTGGCCCCCCAGCTCGGGCTCGATCCGGGCCTGCCCGTCGCGGTGGCCGCGTTCGCCGTCGTCCCGGACGAGGCCGAGGAGGTGCTCGCCGCGCACGCGGCCACCCGGCTCGCCGACCTGGTGAGCCTGCACTGCGAGACCCACTACGGCCGGCACGGCTGCGCGCTGATCGACGGGACGGTCTACGCCCTGCTCCCGAGCGGCCCGTCGCCGAACGCCCACCGCGAACTGGTCGCCGACATCGCCCGCCGGGCCCACGGCGCGCTGCGCGTGCCCGTCCAGGCCGGGGTGGGCTCGCTCGTCCAGGGGTTGCGGTCGGTGGCGAGCTCGCGCGCCGACGCCGACCTCGTGCTCCGCGCGCTCGCCGACCGGCCGGGCGCCCCGGGACCGTGCCAGGTGGCCACGATCGACGAGGTGTGGGCGGGGGCGACGCTGTCGGCGCTGGCCCGGATCCTGGCCTCGCACGACGCGCTCCCGCGCGCGCTCGGGCCGGCGGTGCGGGCCCACGACCTCGACCACGGCACCACGTACGCCGCCACGATCCTCGCCTACCTCGACGCCAACAGCGACATCGCGGCCGCCTCCCATCGCCTGTCCGTGCACCCGAACACGATCCGGTACCGGCTCGCGCGCGCGGAGGAGATCTTCGGCTTCGACCTCGCCGACCCGGACGAACGCCTGGTGCTGTGGCTGCGCCTCCGCCTGGGAGCCCAGGTCGGCTGGTGACGCCCACCTCGCCGCGAGCCGACGGACGCCGGCTCGGTGAGCGGGAACGCAGGTAGCGGGGGCAGAACGTGCCTGCCCGGCTCCGACCGCCTGAGCAGCATGAGGAGCAACCGGACGGCCGAGACCACGGCGGTGGCGGCGATGGAGGTCGGCGCGGGTTCAGGAGGCCGGGCTCCGGTCGACCCAGGACGGGTCCGCGACGAGGGTCTGGAGCTCGTTCACGAGCCGGGCGGAGTGGAACCCGTCCGCGGCGGCGTGGTGCACCTGGAGTGCGAGGGGGAGCAGCACCCGGCCGTCGCGCTCGGTGTACCGGCCGAGGGTGAAGATGGGGGCGAGGTGGTCCCAGTCGCCGCCGATGTTGAGGTTGAACCCGGTGAAGGACGTCCACGGCAGGCTCGACACGTCGAACGCGTTGGTCGGCGGCGGCCCCTGCGGGAAGAACTCGGTGGCGCGGGCGTGCTCGGTGAGCAGGGGAGCGGCGACGTCGTGGAAGGCGCCGAAGTCGGGGTCGTAGGGCGCCCACACGCACGCGAACGTCTCGCGTTCGGGGTTGAAGACCGTGAAGGCCGGGTGCACGACGGGCCAGACGGCCGGCTCGCCCGAGGCGGTGAGGCACATCCTGAACTCGTCGTGCCGGTTGACGACCGTGGCGATCGCCCAGACCTGCGCCAGGTAGGACTTGCGCCGCGACCGGCCGAGCGCCGCGGCGAACGCGGTGACGTCGATCTCCACCGTCATCGAGTAGGTGCACGGGACGGCCCGGCGGTAGTGCTCGAAGTGCTGCCGGCGCGGCCAGGCATCGGTGTCGATCGGGGTGGGGGTGTCCATGCATTCATCATCCCAACCTCCGGGCCGGACGGAATGTCGGCCGCGAGGGTCGGCTGGTTCCGTGACCTTGAGCCCGAGGTCGCCGAGATGTGGCCGAGGAGTACGTGCGCGACACCCTGCTGGTCGGCTACGGGGACGACGGCGAGTTCCTCCTCAACCCCCACGTCAGGACCGCCGACGGCGAGTGGGGGGCCTGGTTCCTCGCGCCCTGGCTGCCCGGCGCCGACCGCCACAGATCCTTCTGGGACCTGATGAGAGCCCAGTAGCTTCCGATGCGCCCCCGCCTCACTCCCGCGCGGGCACGCCGGCGACCGGGGCCGGCTCTCCGCGGACGGGCAGCAGGCGGGCCAGCAGGGCCGTGGCCAGCGCGGCGATCAGCGCGGCCGCCAGCATGCGCTCCAGGATGATCATGTGGATCAGCCATGGCAGCGCCGTCCGCAGGGGCAGCCACACCAGCTCCAGCGCGAGGGCGTAGAGCACCGCCGCGGCCAGCCCCGTCACCATGCCCTTCGCGACCGGCGACGTCCCGGACAGCCCGGCCACGCAGGCCGCGAGGGCGGCGCCGGCGGCGGCTCCGGTCGCGATGACGCCCGACAACGCGGTGCCGGAGCTCTGGAAGACGTAGCCGTTGACCGTGCCCGACACCATCGCCGTGACCAGCGCCGCGGCGGCTGCGCAGCCCACCGCCAGGGCGATGCGGCCGGTACGCCGGGGCGCGGGCGGGCGGCGTTCGCCGAGGGTGACGAAACGTACCGCCATCGGGGTCAGCATGAGCAGGGCCACGGCGAGCAGCAGGAGGATGCCCGCCGTCAGGCGGGTGTCCAGCATGATCTGCGCGCTGATCAGGACCTGCGCCAGCGGGTCGGAAACAGCGGGATATTTCTGGACGTGGGCGATGATGATGTCGGCCTGGAGGTCGTAGAACGCCCGCGCGCCCAGCGTCACGACCACCGCGATCAGCAACAGCGGCCCGAGCGCCGACCGCAGCCCGTGCACCCGCGGCGCCCACACCCGCGCCACCCACCGCACCCACACCCCCAGCAGCAGGCCCGCCACCGCCAGCACCACCAGCCCGGCGAGCTGCACCGACACGGGGAACGGCGCCAGCGCATGGTCGGTCATCCTGCTCGGGGCCAGGACCCAGCCGCCCGCCAGCCCCACGGCCAGGCCCAGCGGCACGTGCACGGCGTCGCCGCGCGCCTCCACGGCACGCAACGCCCGCAGCCCCAGCGCGACGGCCAGCAGCAGGGCGAACACCTCCGCCGGCCACGGCAAGGTGTTGGTGCGTCCCTGCGCGGTCAGCGACGTGGCCGGATCCATGGTCAGGGAGAAACAGCCGCCCAGGGCCAGCGGGAAGACGAAGCCCTGGCGTACCAGCGGCTCCTGGTCCTCCAGCGCGGCCCGGCGGACGGCCAGATGCGGGTGGGTGCGCACCCGCAGCGACACCGGCCACCGGCGCGGCGCCGGCGCCTCCTCGAACACGCGGCGCAGCGGCGTCGCGTCCCGCTCCCACGACAGGACGCGGGCGTCGGCCAGCAGCTCACGCGACTGCAGCACCACCGAACGGGTCAGCCACGACAACACCGCCAGCCCGGCGATCTGGGCGGCGAACAACCACGACAGCGCCGCGCGCGCCCCGAACGGCATCTGCTCGGACCGCAGGAACGGCGCCTGCCCCGACACCACCCCGTTCACGGCGGGGAGCAGGCCCGGCACCAGGATCACCGCGGCGTAGGACCGCCACATCGCCAGCGTCACCGCCGTGATGTTCAGGTCCCTGTTGCGCACGTGCGCCAGCTCGTGCAGCACGACCGCCCGGAACAGCGGCCGGTCGCGCTCGAACGACAGCCAGGTGCCCCGGCTGATCACCACGTACCTGCGCCCGGCCCGCCCGAAGGCCAGCCCGGCCACCGCGGGGTTGAGCACGTCGAGCAGGAAGACGACCCGGCGGCCGCCGAGCACCTCCGCCGCCATCCGCCGCAACTCCTCGCCGACCTCGCCGCCGACCGGACGCAGCCGCCGGCGGCGGATCCGCCAGGCCGGGCCGAACCAGTACTGCAGCCCGGTGAGCAGGATGAGCGTCGCGAAACAGAGCAACACGCCGAGCCGGAGATCCTGGTGAGCCCCGCGGCTCATCACGTCGCAGGCGGGATCGTCCAGGCCCTTCAGCGCCGCGAGCTGACACGCCTCCCTGACCTTCGCCGGGACCTCCGCCCCCTGCGTCGACAGCAGGTCGAAGATCCCTGGCCGGTAGATCGCGGTCGTCGCGAACGCCAGGCTGATCAGCAGGACGAACGCGGACGTGGTGGCCGACGGCAGACGGCCTCTCATGACGGGCTGCGGGCCAGCTCGCTCACCACCGCGTCGGCCAGCGCGTCGGCCTGCGCCTGCGACATGCCCATCCGGCGCGCCTTCTGGTAGGCGACCTTACGGATCTCCGTCAGCCGGGCCGGCGGCAACGGCGGCGGGCCCGGCGGCCGCCCCTCGGGCAGCTCCCGCGGACGACGGCGCAACCGGCCGATCAGCCGGCCGGTCCACGAGCCGACGTCCTTTCCCACGTCCGCGAGCACCGTCGTCACGACGCCGGAGACGATCGCCGTCACCAGCAGCTCGTCCACTCCCGGCAACCCGAAACCGAGCGGATCCCGATGGGACCTCGACCTGGTCCTGCCGCCGAGCGCGTCCCAGGTCTGGTCGAACAGCGGGAGTTCGGCGGGAGCGATCCTCGTCACGACCCGACGGCTGAGATCCTTGGCGAACACATCGGACACCTGGCCCTCCAACAGGGAGATTCCGTTGCCTGAAATATAGGCAGCCCCGAGGCCGGATGTCTGTGGATAATCACGGCCCGGCCCGCCGGTACGCCTCCAGTTCGTCCGCGCGCACCTCGCCCTTGTACGCCGCGACCATCCGCGTCATCAGCGTCGGCCGCGCCGGATCATTGGCCATCATGGACGTCCCCGTCCTCTTCCCCGTGGCGATCGATGATCCGTACCCTGAGCCGCCGTCCCCTCGGCGGGGCATCCATGGCGAGCTCCGGGATTGGCCCGCGGGGGACGGAGGTGACGCCCTACGATCGGGGGATGGCCGTCCCCGAGCTGATCCGCATCGTGACGCGTTCCTCTCCCATGGCGCTCGCCCAGGTCGAGCGGGTCCGGCGGGAGCTGGCCGACCGGCATCCCGGCATCCGCACCGAGGTCGTCCCGGTCACCACGTCCGGCGACCGGTGGCAGGGGGCCCTGTCGGCGCTGGGCGGCAAGGGCGCCTTCACCAAGGAGGTCGACGAGGCGCTGCTGGCCGGTCAGGCCGACCTCGCGGTCCACTGCATGAAGGACGTGCCCGCCGACCGCCCGCTGCCGGCCGGCACGGTGTTCGCGGCCTTCCTCAAGCGTGACGACCTGCGCGACGCGCTCGTGCACCCCGGCGGCCTGAAGCTGGACGCGCTGCCCGAGGGCACCCGGATCGGCACGTCGTCGGTCCGGCGCGTGGCCCAGCTGGCCGCGTCCCACCCGCATCTGCGCTGCGTGCCGATGCGCGGCAACGCCAACCGGCGCCTGGACAAGCTGGACGCGGGCGAGGCCGACGCGCTGCTGCTGGCGGTGGCCGGGCTGGAGCGGATCGGCCGGCCGGACCGGATCACCGAGGCGCTGTCGCTGGAGACGATGTGCCCGCCGATCGGCGCGGGCGTGCTGGCCCTGCAGTGCCGGGAGGACGACACGGCGACCGTCGACGCGGTCGCCGGTCTGGGGCATGCCGACACGTGGCGGGAGATCACGGCGGAGCGCATGCTGCTGCACGTGCTCCAGGGCCACTGCAACTCGCCCATCGCCGGTCACGCCCGCGCCGAGCGCGACGGCCGGTTGTCGTTGCGCGCCCGGGTCTTCTCCCCCGACGGCAAGCGCGTGCTCGACGCGCACGAGTGGGCCGGCCCGCTCGACCCGGCGACGCTCGGCACCTCCGTCGCGGTCGCGCTGCTCCGCCAGGGCGCCCGGGAACTGATCGACACCATCCCCCACTGACGGCAGGCCGGCCGGCGCGCCGCCTACGTCGTGACGGCCGCCACCTCGTCCTTGTCGCCGAGGGGTTCGTCGCCGTGCAGCAGCCACTCCAGCGTGGCGGGGGTGGCGTCGAAGTGCCCGGCGTGCCCGGCGTCGGGCTGGACGGTGAGGGCGGCGGTGGGGATGCGGGCGGCGAGCCAGCGGGCGTGCGCGACCGGCACGACCCCGTCCAGCTCGCCGTGCCACAGCCGGATCGGGACGGTGATGGCGGCGGGGTCCAGCCCCCAGGGGCTGCCGAAGAGGGCGATGACGTCGTCGGCCCAGCCGCCGAGGCCGGGACGCACCGCCTCGGCGTACGCGGCCGACAACATGGCGCTGACCTCGGGACGCGTCAGGACGGCGGCCTCGAACGGCGGCAACTGCGGCGGCCCGGACGAGTCCGCCCCCAGGTGGGCGATCATGGCCTCGCGATCCTGGAGGGCGACGGCGGCGCTGCGCCGGTTGCCCTCCATCATCCCGGCCGTCCAGTCCAGCCCTTCGGCGTCGCGCGGGGCCAGCGCCGCCAGCGAGGCGACCCGGACGGCCCGGCCGGGGTGGCGGGCGGCGAACGCCAGCGCGTGCGGCCCGCCGCCGGAGACCCCGTAGACGGCGACCTCGTCGAGGCCGAGCGCGTCGGCCACGGCGGCGACGTCGTCCGCGCCGTCCACCACGCGCCGCCCCGGCAGCGGCGTCGAGCTCCCGAAACCGGGGCGGTCGAAGGTGATCAGCCGGATGCCGAGCCTGGTGAACAAGGAGTCGTCGGGGTGGCGGGCCAGGCGTCCCATGGGGCTGCCGTGCAGGTAGAAGACGGGCGTCCCGTCGGGGACGCCCCACTGCTCCACGGCAAGGGTGCGGCCGTCCCGCGTGATCACTGTGTGCACTCCGCCACGGTAGCCATCAGCGACACCCAGGCATCAGTGGTTTCATTCCCGGCTAAACAGACCAATCGCCAGCCGGGGCGGAAACGTCCCGGGTCAGCGGGGGGCGGGCAAGGGGGCGTCCGGGGTGAAGTGCTGGTCGTCGAGGTGCGCGACGGCATGGTCGATGGCGCCGGTGACCACGCACTCGTCGCCCAGGGCCGAGGCGCGCAGGTCGGGCAGGCGCATGCAGGCGCGTTCCAGGCGGTCGCGCAACCGCGGCAGCAGCACGTCGGCCGACCGGGAGAACCCGCCGCCCAGCACGACGACCTGCGGGTCGAGCAGGAGCACCATCGCGCTGGTGCCGACGGCCAGGTCGTCGACGTACCGGTCGACCGCCGCCAGCGCCACCGGGTCGCCCGCGCGGGCGGCGGCCAGGGTGTAGCCGGCGGCGTCCGCGGGCGGGACGCCCTCGGGGATGATCGCGCAGCGCTGCAGGTGCTCGGACGCGTCGAACCAGCGCGCCTGCGGCAGCATGGCGATCTCGCCGGACGCCGCGCCGAACCCGCGGTGCACCTTGCCGTCGATGATGAGCGCCGCGCCCATCCGGCGGCCGACGTGCAGGAACACCGCGTCGTCGACGCCGCGCGCGGCCCCGCGCACCGCCTCGGCGCGGGCGCCCGGCAGCGACCCGCGCGCTGTGCTGACCAGGTTCCAGCAGATCACCGACCACTCCTGACCGCCGCACCCGGGCCGTCATCCCGCCGAGCGACGGGACGACGGCCCTACGGGTCCCACGGCTTCCGCGAAGGAATGGCGGTTTTCCGCAGGAAAAGCGGAGGGTCTTCGCCATGGTCGCGGAACGCGGGTGATCCATAGCGTTGGGCGGGTGCTCAGAAACATCGTCGCCGTGCTCTGCCTCGCCCTGCCGCTCGGGTCCGGCCCGGCCCCGCCCCAGGACCTCGCCCCCTCGTCGGTGGACGCCTTCGTCACGAGGTACCGCGAGGCGACCGGGCTCCCCGGGGTCGCGGTCGCGATCACCAAGGGCAGGCGGGTCGTGCACGCCGCCGGGTACGGCCGGACCGCCGCCGGCGAGCCGGTGACCACGGACACGCCCATGGCCGTGGCGTCGGTCAGCAAGTCCTTCACCTCGCTCGCCGTCCTGCAACTGGTCGAGAAAGGCCAGGTCGAGCTGGACAGGCCGGTGCGCGGTCACCTGCCCGAGTTCACCATGGCCGATCCCAGGGCCGCCCGGATCACCGTGCGGCAGCTGCTCAACCAGACGTCCGGCATGGCCGACTCGGCCTTCCACGAGAAGAGCCTGCCCCAGCCCCGCACGCTCGAAGGCGCCGTGGCACGGCTGAGGACGGCGAGGCTCGCCACGGAGCCCGGCACCGCCTTCAGCTACCACAACACCAACTACCAGGTCGCCGCGCGGCTGGTCGAGGTGGTGAGCGGGCAGCCGTTCGCGGCGTACCTGCACGCGCACGTCTTCACGCCCCTCGGCATGCGCGACAGCAGGACGGTCGACACCGACCGCGACCTGCCCGGCAGCGCCCGCGGCCATCTGGTCGTCCTCGGCCGGGCCGTCGCCGTGCCGGAGCCGCCCGGGTTCGGCAACGGCTCGGGCGGGATCCTCAGCACCGCCGACGACCTGGCCCGGTGGCTGATCGCGCAGAACAACGGCATCCTCTCCCCTCGCAGCGTCAAGGAGATGCGCACGCCGTCCGAGCAGGACGGGGAGTACGCCCTCGGCTGGGAGATCGGCGAAACCGCCCGCGGCACCCCCGTCGTCCGGCACGACGGCGACCTGTTCACCTCCACGGCCGCCCAGCTGCTGATGCCGGAGTCGGGGTACGGCGTCGCGGTCATGGCGAACACCGGGACGGCCTTCGGCGACGCCGGCGCCCTCATGGACGGCCTGGTCGCCCTGATCGAGGGCGGCACACCCGAGATCCCCTCCGCGCCGCCCTACCTCGTCACCGACATCCTGTTCGTCCTGCTGACCCTGGCGACCGCCGGGCTGGCCGTACGGGGCGTGGCCCGCTCCCGGCGCTGGGCCGTCGTGTGCGGGGGGTGGCGGCGGTGGCGGCTGCTGCCGTATCTGGCCCCGCTCGCGCTGTGCGTCACGATCGTCCCGATCATGCGGGTGCTCCTCCGGGGTGGCGACATCATGTGGATCCAGGTGGTCTATCTCTATCCGACGTTCATGATCTGGTTGGTGACGGCCGCGGTCGCGGGCACGGCGGTGACGGCCGCACGGCTCTACGCCGCGGCCCGCACGGGCAGCTGAGTGAGAGGGCGAGAAGGCATGGACGTGTACGAAGCCGTGGACAGCCGCCGGGCGGTGCGAACGTTCAGCGACGAGCCGGTCCCCAAGGAGGTGCTCGAACGGGTGCTGACCGCCGCGACGCGGGCTCCGTCGAGCGGGAACCTCCAGCCGTGGCGGCTGTACGTCGTGGCCGGGCAGCCGCTGGCCGAGCTGAAACGGCGGGCGACGGCCAGGGCGCGGGCGGGAGACCCGGGTGACGAACGGGAGTACCCGATGTACCCGGCCGAGCTGACCTCGCCGTACCTGGACCGTTTCGCCGCCGCGGCCGCCCAGCGGTACCAGGCGCTGGGCATCGAGCGTGACGACCCCGACCGGCCCAGGAAGATCGCCGCCCTGAACTCGGAGGCGTTCGGGGCGCCGGTCGTCCTGTTCTGCTACCTCGACCGGGCGATGGGCCCCGGGCAGTGGGGGGACGCGGGGATGTACCTGCAGACGGTCATGTTGTTGCTGAGGGCGGAAGGGCTGCACAGCTGCCCCCAGGTGATGTGGACGATGTACCGCGAGACCGTCAGCCGGACCGTCGGCGCCCATGACGGGCTTGTCCTGTTCTGTGGTGTCGCGGTGGGCTTCGAGAGGGAGGGCGTGCCGCGGCTGCGTACCGGGCGGGCGGACCTGGCGGAGACGGTGAGCTTCGTCGGGGTGTGACGCCGGCGGTCAGGCTCGGCGGGCGCGGGACGCGAGGCGGTCGGCGACGGCGAGGACGAGGTCGCGCAGTTCGTCGGGACGCTCGATGACGAACGGCCGGTCGAGCGCGGCGAGCACGGCGGGCAGCCAGTCGAGCCGTTCGGCCCGCAGCTCGACGCGCAACCAGCGCTCGCCCGCCGGACCCGCCTCCCCGGCGGGCTCGACAGCGGTGTCGGCAGGGGTGTCGGCAGGGGTGTCGGCGGCGGGCTCCTCGGCGGGCTCGTCGGCGATCTCCTCCACGGTGGCGACGGCGGCGGGCAGGCGGGTGCGGATCTGCTCGGCCGTCCCGTGGATCCGCAGGGTCACCTCGTGCCGGTAGGGCGCGGTGGCGAACCCCGACAGGACGCGCTGCGCCGGATCCGGCCCGGCCGGCGCCTCGAACGAGCCGGGCAGGGTCCGGGCGTCCGCCACGCGGTCGAGGCGGAAGGTGCGGTTCTCGCCGAGGCCGGGGTCCTCGCCGGTGACGTACCAGCGGCCCGCGTGGCTGACGATCCCGTACGGGTGCAGCGTGCGGTCGCTGCGCCGGCCGGCGCGGTCGGCGTACCGGATCGAGACGGGCCGGCGGTGGCGTACGGCGTCGGCGATCGTGAGCAGGGTGGCGGCGTCCGGGCCGGCGGGCCCCCCGGGCGGGCTGGTGAAGGCGAGGGATTCCACGAGCGCGTCGAGTCTGCGGACGAGCCGTTCGGGCAGCACCCGGCGGATCTTCGCGGCCGCCGTCTCGCTCGCCGTGTCGCCCGCGTCGCCGGCCGCACGCCGGTTGGCGATCAGGCCGAGCAGCACGGCCAGCGCCTCGTCGTCGTCGAGCATGAGCGGCGGCAGGCGGTAGCCGCGGGCCAGGCGATAGCCGCCGTAGCGGCCGCGCACCGACTCGACCGGCAGCCCGAGATCGATGAGCTGACCGACGTACCGCCGCACGGTACGGCCGTCGACGCCGAGCCGGTCGGCCAGTTCGGCCATCGTCCGGACGCCGCCCGACTGCAGCAACTCCAGGAGCGTGAGCACACGACCGGTGGGTGGCGACATGAGGACGAGCCTATGGCGAATAGTGGACCGAATGTGTCCAGTATCCGGCGTAACGTGCGGGGTGCCAAGAGCTGCACGAATACTGGAGGAACGTCATGAACTTCGTATCGATCCGCATCATCACCGGTGACGTCGCCCGCCTCGCCGGGTTCTACGAGAAGGCCACCGGGACACCGGCGACCTGGTCCACCGAGGACTTCGCCGAGATCAGGACCGGCACCGCCACGCTGGCGATCGCGGGCACCCGCACCGTCCCGCTGTTCGCCCCGGGATCCGCTCGTCCGGCCGACAACCACAGCGTGATCGTCGAGTTCCTGGTGGACGACGTGGACCGCGTGCACGAGAACCTGACCGGCCTCGTCACCGACTTCGTCAACGAGCCCACCACGATGCCCTGGGGCAACCGGTCGCTGCTGTTCCGCGACCCCGACGGCAATCTCGTCAACTTCTTCACCCCGGTCACCCCGGCCGCCGCGGCCAGGTCCGCCCGCTGACCGGCGCGGTTCAGGCGGCGGGGTTCAGGCGGCGGGGTTCAGGCGGCGGGGGTGCGGCGGCGGGACTGCCAGGACAGGTGGGCGTCGCGGACCTTGGTCCACAGGGCCTCGCGTTCGGCGCCGTTGACGTCGTCGAGGCGCAGCCCGAACACCTCCTCCAGGGCCCCGAACCACTCCCGCCGGGTGGACAGCTCCCGCTCGGTCCTGCCGTCCGCGCCGACCCGGCGCAACATGCAGCCCACCAGGCAGTCGGCCCCCGTCGCGTCGCGCCGCAGCACGACGGCGGCCCGCACCAGGCGGGACTCGGGGGACGTGCACAGGTACGGATGCCACTCCACGAAGTCCCCGGGCTCGGCGGGCGCCCGCTCGACGTCCAGCCCGGCGATCGACCCGCGCGGGTCGTGGTCGAACCGCCAGCCGCCGGGCTCCACGTCCGAGGCGGACAGCCGGAACTCGAACGGCTCCTGCCGGTACGTCCCCGCCCGCAGCGGCAGCGGCTCGTGCAGCCCGTCGCCGAGCCCGATGTCCACCAGCCAGTCCTGCCCGTCGAGGGCGACGGTGAGCGCGAGGTGCGGCGCGAACGACGCGGGCGAGGCGGGCGCCCGGACGGCGGCCTGCACCCCGGCCCGATGCCAGGTGACGTCATAGCCGAGCGCGGTCAGCAGCGTGGCGAACGCCCCGTTGAGCTGCACGCAGTAGCCGCCGCGCCCGCGCAGCACCCGCTCGACCGACTCGCGCGGGTCCACGGTGATCCGCCGGCCCAGCTGGACCTCCAAGGTCTCGTACGGCACCCGCTCCACGTGCGCGCGGTGCAGCGCGCGCAGCGCCGGGAGCGACGGCTCGCCGGGGTCGCCGACGTCCAGCCGGTCGAGGTAGGCGTTCAGGTCACGGTCACGAGTTCGCCGCATGGGCCCTCCCTTCGGTCGCCGCGTCCATCGTGGTCCGCCGCGCGGCCGGTCCGCACCTCGCGGATTGCTCGCCCGGCGACGAAGCGGACGACGACGCGGGGCGGCGGGTGGCCGTACCGCGCAATCCACGAGATGCGGCGGCGCGCGGCCGCGACCGACGATGACCACGATGACGCTGCCCTGAGCGGTTCACCGGGAGGAGACGACCAGATGCGCAACCAGACTGTCGCACCGGAGCGGGTGAGCGCCCGATGGGAGGATCACCTGCCCGACCTGCTGGACAAGCTGGGATTGCCGGCCGAAGGGGCGATCCAGGTGGGCGCGCACCGGGGCCAGGAGGTGGAGGCACTCACCAGGTGCGGGTTCCGCCGCCTGGTCATGATGGAGCCCAACGGCGACCACCTGCCCGCGCTGCGCGAGCAGCTCCGGCTGCACCACCTGGCCGCCGGGCTGCCCGAGCCCGAGCACGGCCACCCGGCCCGCGAGGTCGTGGCGGCGTGCGCCGGCCGGGAACGCGGCCAGGCCACCCTCAACGTCACCCCCTACGACAAGCAGTCCAGCATGCTGCCGCCGCTGCTGCCCATGGCCGTCGTCCGGCAGGACGTCGTCCCGGTGATCCCCGTCAGCGAGGTGCAGCACGGCTGTAACGTGCTGGTGGTGGACGCCCAGGGCGCCGAGCTGGAGGTGCTGGCCGGGACCGACCTGAGCCGGTTGCGGCTCGCCGTCGTCGAGGGCAGCGTGACGGCCCGCTACAGCGGCGGCTCGACCCTCGAC
Organism: Nonomuraea sp. NPDC005730; assembly: GCF_040630865.1. Lineage (NCBI taxonomy): Bacteria > Bacillati > Actinomycetota > Actinomycetes > Streptosporangiales > Streptosporangiaceae > Nonomuraea > Nonomuraea sp. NPDC005730. Next base: position 87,646 of record NZ_JBEXYK010000021.1, on the reverse strand, counting down.
AGCATCGCCGAGCACATGACGGCGCACGGCTGGCGGGAGGTGGCCGCCTGGCCGCACCTGCGTCCCGGCGTCGTGGACGTCGCCTGGCTGGCCCCCTGGCCCACGCCGTTCTGATGGACCGGCCGTCGGACGGGGGCCTGGCGTGCGAGCGCCGCGGGGCGGTGGCCGTCCTGCGGCTCGACCGGCCCCGCGTGCGCAACGCGCTCGGGTCCGGGCTGGTCGCGGCGCTCGGCTCCGCGCTGGCCGAGCTGGACGACGATCCCGGGGTGCGCGCCGCCGTGCTGACGGGCGCGCCGCCGGGGTTCTGCGCGGGTTCGGACCTGAAGGAGCTGTCCGGGATGACGCGTGAGGGCATGGTGCGGCACGAGGCCGACACCGGGCGCGTGGCCAGGGCCGTGCAGCATCTCGGCATCCCCGTGGTGGCCGCCGTCGAGGGCTTCGCGCTCGGCGGCGGCTTCCTGCTGGCCACCGGCTGCGACGTGGTGGTCACCGCCGAGGACGCCCGCTGGCACCTGCCGGAGGTGCGGCTCGGCTGGGTGCCGCCCTGGGGCATCCAGAGCCTGGCCGCCCGGGTCGGGCCCGTCGCGGCGCGGCGGCTGGTCTGGGGCGACCGCCCGCTGACCGGCCGCGAGCTGCACGGGATCGGCGGCGCCGACGAGCTGACCGCGCCGGGCCAGGCCCTGGCGTGCGCGCTGGAGGTGGCGGCGGGGCTGGCCGCGCTGCCCCCGCACGCGGTCGCCTCCGCCAAGCGGGCGCTGACCGACGCGGTGAGCGGGCCCGCCGAGACGCTCGACGCGCGTACGGCCTGGATGTTCGGCGCCGACTGCGCCTCCGCCGCGGCCCGCGAGAGCCTGGCCCGCTTCGGAGCCCGCCCATGACCGCCCCGGACCAGGCCCCGGACCAGGCCCCGGACCAGGCCCCGGACCAGGCCCCGGACCAGGTCCCGGGGGCGGTCGCGGGCGGCCGGACGGGCAAGGTGTGCGGGGCGGCCGAGGCCGTCGCGCTCATCGCGGACCACCAGGCCGTCGCCAGCACCGGCGTCATCGGCTGGCTCACCCCCGACGCCCTGCTGGCCGCGCTCGGCGAGCGCTTCGCCGCCACCGGCGCCCCGCGCGAGCTGACCTTCTACTTCCCCTGCGCCACCGGGGACGCCGTCGGCATCGGCGGCATGGACCACGTGGCCAGGAAGGGCCTGATGCGCCGCATCGTGTCCGCCTCGTTCATCAACCCCCGCCACCCGGTGACCGGCGCCCGCCCGGCCCTGACCGAGCTGATCCAGAACGACCTCGTCGAGGCCTACAGCTGGCCGATGGGCGCCGCCATGCACTGGCTGCGCGAGGTGGCCCGGCGAGGCCCCGGCTACCTGACCCGCGTCGGCCTCGGCACGTACGCCGACCCCCGGCACGGCGGCGGCAGGTTCACCGGCCTGGCCCAGGAGGATCTGGTGCAGCTGGTCGAGCTGGGCGGCGAGGAGTACCTGTTCTACCCGTCCTGGCCGCTGCACGCCGGACTGGTCCGGGCGAGCGCCGCCGACCCCGACGGCAACCTGTCCTTCGAGGACCAGCCGCTGTTCTCCAGCGCGCTGGCGATCGCCCTCGCGGTGAAGGCCTGCGGCGGCACCGTGATCGCGCAGGTGTCGCGGATCGTGCCCGCCGGCTCGGCGCCCGCGCGGGAGATGCGCGTGCCGGGGGCGCTCGTCGACCGGGTCGTCGTGGTTCCGGACGCGCCCATGACCACCGGCGTACGGCACGATCCCGGCTATCTCCGGCACGTCCCCGACGCCGTCGCGCGGGTGCCGCGGCTGCCGTCCGGCCCGGACAAGGTGATCGCCCGCCGGGTCGCCAGGGAGGTCAGGCCGGGGGAGACCTCGATCTTCGGGTTCGGCGCCTCCTCCGACGCCGTCCTGGCCATGGCCGAGGACGGCATGCTGGACGACGGCCGCCTGGACGAGCACCTGTTCACCACCGAGCACGGCTCCTTCGGCGGCATCGTGATGAGCGGCTGGCAGTTCTCGGCGAACTACTCGCCGCGGGCGCTGCTCGACGGGCCCTCGCAGTTCGACTTCATCGACGGCGGCGGCTGCCCGTTCGCCGCGCTCGCCTTCGCCCAGATCGACGCCGAGGGCAACGTGAACGTCAGCCGGTTCGGCGCGGCCAACCCCGGGGCCGGCGGGTTCGTGGACATCGCGCACAACGCCACGCGGCTGGTCTTCGCCGGCACGCTGACCACCGACGGCCTCCAGGTGAGCTGCGCCGACGGCGGGCTGCGCATCCAGGCCGAGGGGCGGGTGCGCAAGCTGGTGCCGCGGGCCGGGCACGTCACGTACCGGCTGGGCGAGGGCGTGCGGCGCGGGCAGTGGGCCCGCGTGGTCACCGAGCGGGCCGTCTTCGACGTCACCGCCGGCGGCCTGGAGCTCGTGGAGCTCGCGGCCGGCGTGGACCTGCGCCGCGACGTGCTCGACCAGATCGGCTTCCCGGTCCGCGTCTCGCCGTCGCTCGTCCCCATGGACCCGGCGCTCTTCCGCCCCTGACGGCCGCCCCCTCCGGTTCACGCCGCCCGCCTCGCCCCGGTCGCCCCGATCGCCCCGCCGGCCGCTCCGCCGGACGTCAGTGAGCGGACCTCCGCGGCGAGCCGGTCCATGGCCGCGTGCAGCCGCGCGTCCGACAGGTACGGCGCGGGCCCGAGCCGCAGGTACTCGCCCCGGCTGTCGGCCTGCACCCCCCGCGCCGCCAGCCCCGCCCGCAGCCGCCCCGCGTACGGCGAGCGCAGCGCCAGGAAGCCGCCGAACTCCTCGGGCGCGGCGTCCAGGTCCCGGCTGACCACGTGCGCGGGCGCGCCGATCTCGTCGAAGCGCGCCGCCAGCAGCCCGCGCTGCCGCAGCGACACCGCCCGCAGCACCTGTGGCGTCAGCCCCTGCGCGGCGAAGAAGTCGAACACCCGGGCCGCCCGGTAGTGGCTCACCGGGTCGTAGGTCGCCCCCGCGAACCGGGCCGCCCCCGACGGGTAGCCGACCCGGCCGCCCGCCCGCGGGTCCTCGGCCAGTTCGGCGAACTCCGAGTACCACCCGGTCACCACCGGGCGCAGCCGGTCGGCGTGCGCCGGCAGCCGCAGCACGCAGTTGCCCTCCCCGAGCTGGAGGTACTTGTACCCGCCCGCCACCACCCAGGCCGAGTCCAGGCCCGCCGTCGAGAACGGCACCACGCCCAGCGCGTGGTAGGCGTCCACCAGCAGCTCGGCACCCCGAGAACGGCAGACGGCGGCGAGCTCGTCCAGCTCCGGCACGATCCTGGCCGTCTCGAACAGCACCGCCGAGACCAGGACGGCGGCCGTCCGCCCGTCGGCCGCGTCCGCCAGCCGCGCGGCCAGCGTGCCCACCGGCTCCGGCGGGACGACGACCACCTCCACGTCCTCCTCGGCCAGGCGGGCGAGCTGGCGCCGCAGCGTGTGGAACTCGCCGCCGGAGGTGACCAGCCGGGGCCGGCCGCGCAGGTCCAGCGCCGACAGGAAGCGCAGCACCAGCTCGTGCGTGCTGGACCCGAGGGCCAGCTCGGCGTACGGGTCGCCGAGGAAGAGGCGGAACCCCTCCCTGACCCGGTCGGCCTTCTTGAACGCGGCGGCCCACTTGTCGTCCACGTCCCTGGCGGCGTCGTCGAACGCCTCGATCTGCCCGGCCAGCGCCACGTCCGGCCAGGCCTGGTGGGAGTGGCCGGTCAGCAGCAGCCGGTCCGGGGCCCGGAAGGCGGAGTAGTGCGGCGCCAGGCGTCCCGAGATGTCGTTCATGCCATGCTCCTGACCGCCCACAGGTCGGGGAACGCCGGCGTCAGCGAGGCACGCAGGTACGCGCCGCCGCTGGAGCCGCCGGTGCCCGGACGGGCGCCGATGGTGCGCTCGACCATCTTCAGGTGCCGGTAGCGCCACTCCTGGAGGCATTCGTCCAGGTCCACCAGCCGCTCGCAGAGCTGGGCCGCGCCGGTGTCGTCCCGGTAGACCCGCAGCAGCAGGTCCTGCACCGGCTCCGACGGCTCCAGCGGCAGCCGTACGTCGCGGTGCAGCCGGTCCTGCGGCACCTCGTAGCCGCGCAGGTACAGGTACGTCAGCAGCGAGTCGTACAGCGTGGGCCGGGCCATCGCCGCCTCGATCCGGGCGCGGGCCGGGGTGCCCTCGGCCTGGCCGAGCAGCATGCGCTCGTCGCGCCGGCCCAGCACCGCCTCGATCTCGCGGAACTGCGCCGACTGGAAGCCGCTGCTGGTGCCCAGCTTGCCGCGGAAGGCGGCGAACTGGAAGGGCGTCATCGTCTCCATGACGTCCATCTGGGAGACCGCGAGCCGCATCAGCTTCAAGGACCGGTGCAAAGTCCGCATGGCGTGCGCGGTGAATCCGCCGGCGAGTTCGAGTTGCAGCTCGGCGAATTCGTGCAGCAATTGTTTGAACCACAGCTCGTACACCTGGTGGACGATGATGAACAGGGTCTCGTCATGGCTCTCCGAAACCGGTCGCTGCGCCGTGAGGATCTCCTCCAGCGCCAGGTAGGACGAGTACGTCAGGACGGTGTCTTCTCTCATGGCCTCAACGATGCGCGCCACCGGGAACGGGGAACAGGCCGTTCCCGGGCAGCTACCTGCCCCGCCGGGGCCGCTTCCTGCAATTCGCCGGAAACGCATTTCGGAAGATGTGGAAATGGCCGTCCGGCGGCACGGGGAATTCAGCACGACACGAGATGCGGCCACCCGCGGCCCCGCGTGACGATGGCGCCGAGGGGGCGCCGAGCCCCATCAGCGAGCGAACTGCGAGGAAACATGCCATGACCTCACCGGAGATCATCAAGAGGGGCGGCCCCGGCAAACGTGCCCCTCGGCTCGACGGGCTGCGCGGATATCTGGCACTGGGCGTGATCGTGGTGCACGTCGCCTTCGCCGCCGGCGTCATCGGCTTCTACGACAAACCGTCCGTCGGCATCTGGCCCGTGCTGATCCAGGGGCTCAACGTGCTGCTGCCGCCCTTCTTCGTGATGTCCGGCCTGCTGTTGTACCGGCCGTTCGCCAGGGCGACGATCGTCGGCACGCCGCGTCCTGAGCTCAAGGGCTACCTGATCAAGCGCATGCTGCGGATCCTGCCCGCGTACTGGCTGGTGGCCGTGGCGGCGCTGCTGCTGCTCAACCTCAAGAGCGTCGACGGCCTCTGGTACGTGCTCAGCCCCCTGCTGCTCATGCACTACTACGTGCCGGGCCCCGAGGCGGGCTACGCCGGGCTGGAGCCCACCTGGACCGTGCCCGCCGAGGTCACCTTCTACCTGGCGCTGCCCATCCTGGCCTGGATCTTCGACCGGTACGCCAGGAAGGCCGCCGACCCCGGCGCCAAGGCCCGCCGCCTGCTGGTCCCGCTGGGCGTCTTCGTGCTCGTCGGCCTGGCCTGGACCGCGTACACGCATCTGGAGTCGATGGGCCCCTTCCCGTACGAGTACTTCTGGGTGATCGGCTTCACCGGCTTCCTGGCCATCGGCATGGGCCTGGCGATCCTGTCGGCGTACGCGGAGGCCAAGGACACCACGCCCGCCTTCTACCGCCTGGTGGCCCGCCGGCCGCTGCTGTTCTGGCTGGGCGCGGCCGTCGTCTACGTGATCAACTGCATCCGGCCGTTCGGCAAGCCCGGCATGGCCGACTACGCCACGGTGCCCGAGGCGATGGCCGAGATGGTGCTGTTCCTGATCTTCGCGCTGCTGATCATCGCCCCGGTGGTGGTGCCCGGCGTGCACTCGAAGGTCATCGACGCCGTGCTCACCAACCGCCCGATGCGCTTCTTCGGCCGCATCTCCTACGGCGTCTACCTGTGGCACTTCATCCTGCAGTACCTCTGGCTGCAGAACGGCAGCGTCTTCGGCGCGCCTCCGGTGCCGATGCCGGCGGTGATGGGCAAGTCCGGCTTCTGGGAGCTCCTGGCGGTCGTGCTCGTGGGCACGGTCGCCGTCGCGACGGTCAGCTACTACCTGGTCGAGCTGCCCGCGATGCGGCTGCGCGAGCGCCTGGTGGCCCGGCGGACCGAGACCGAGCCGCGCCGGCCGGCCGAGAGCCCGCGCGTCCCGGTCTAGGAACGCTCAGAGAGGATGAGGGCCGAAGCGGCCCCAGGCGACGAACGCCGCCAGCAGGAACAGGATCGCGTTGACGGCGATCGCGCCGGGCTCCTCCCGGCGGACGTGGGCGAGCGCGGCCAGCACCATCACCACGGCCAGGCCGGCCGCGGCCAGCGGGGTCAGGGCGGGCGCGACGCCGGTGACCGCCGGCAGGATCAGCCCCAGCGCCTTCCGGCCGAGGACGTCAGGAGCAGGTGACGGCGATCTTGCCGAGCGTGCCCGCGCGGAAGGCGGCGAACGCCTCGGGGGCCTGCTCCAGCGGATAGGTGGCGGTGACCGGGACGCGCAGCGCACCGGCCGCTGCCCGGGCGGCCAGTTCGCTCAGGGTCCGCGGGTTCGGATCGGCCATGACGGTGTGCACGGTGACCGTGGAGTTCTGGACGGCGTCCGGGGTCAGGCCGAGGGTCGAGGCGAGCCGGCCGCCGCTGCGCAGCAGTCCCGCCAGCTCGGCGCCGTCACCCGCCAGGTGCAGCACGGCGTCCACGCCCGCCGGGGCCAGCGCGCGGACCTGGGCGGGCAGGTCGCCGCCGTGGTCGACGAGCTCGACCTTGGTGGCGGTGAGCCCGGTGACGAAGTCGGCCTCGGCGCCGGGACGGGCGGTGGCGATCACCCGGGCGCCGCGGGCGGCGGCCAGCTGCACGGCCAGCGCACCCACGCCGCCGGTGGCGCCGGAGATCAGCACCGTCTCGCCCTCGGCCGGGGCCACGGCGTCGAGGCTGTCCAGCGCCGCGGTGCCGGCCAGACCCAGCGCACCCGCCTCCGCGGCGGCCAGCCCCTCGGGAAGAGGGGCGATGCCGTAGCCGGCGGGCACGGTCACGTACTCGGCCATCGAGCCGGGGCCGAGGAACGGCTTCATCACCACGCCGAAGACCGGCTGCCCGACGGTGAAGCCCTCGGCGCCTTCGCCGAGCGCCTCGACGGTGCCGGCGAAGTCCTTGCCCACCACCAGCGGGAAACGGTGCTCCATCATCTGCTGCAGGTAACCGGCGGCCACGGCCAGGTCGAAGCCGTTGACCGAGGAGCCGGTGACCTTCACCAGCACCTCGCCGGCCGCCGGTCGCGGGACGGGAAGGTCGGCCGGAGCCGGGTCGGCGGGGACGGAGTTCAGCATGACAGCACGCATGAGCTGCACCTCTCAGAAAAGTGGAACGGGCTACCCGTTTCGTGCTGCCCAGCGTAACAAGAAAAATGGGTAGGTCGTTCCACTTGGGTAGGATGGAGGCATGGATCATCCCGCCGACGCCTCCGAACCTTCCGGCGAGCAGCCCGGGCCGGGCCTGCGCGCCGACGCCGAGCGCAACCGCGAACGCATCGTGGCCACCGCCCGCCGCCTGTACGCCAGCCACGGCCTCGGCGTCTCCATGGCCTGCATCGCCCGTGCCGCCGGCGTCGGCAAGGCCACCCTGTCGCGCCGCTTCGCCACCCGCGAAGAGCTCATCAACGCCGTCTTCGCCGACCGCATGGACGCCTACGCCGCCGCCGTCGCCGAGGCGCTGGCCGACCCCGACCCCTGGCACGGCTTCGTCGGCTACGTCCGGGCCGTCTGCGCCATGCAGGCCGCCGACCGCGGCTTCGCCGACGTGCTGGCCATGACCTTCCCCGCGGCCAAGGCGCTGGAGAAGCGCCGGGCCGCGGCCTATCACGGCTTCCTCGACCTCATCGCCCGCGCCAAGGCCACCGGCCGGCTTCGGGCCGACTTCACCGACCAGGACATGGTCATCCTGCTGATGGCCAACGCCGGTGTCATCGCCGCCACCGGGGACGCCGCTCCGGACACCTGGCGCCGCCTCGTCGGCCAGATGCTGCGCGCCTACGCCGCCCCCGGCGCCGACCTGCCCCCGCTGGAGCCGACCCCCGCGCCCACCGCCCTGTACCGGGCCATGGTCCGCCTCACCCGCCCCGCCGCCGGGCCTGACGGCGACCTGGAGTGAGCAGGCGACCGGCGTCAGCCAGGTCGGGTGGCGGGTGGCGGAGACCGAGCAGGACGGCGAGGACCGGCCCCGGCCGTCACGAGATCGGTACGGTCAGCCGGCCCGGGTCATGGTGGCCTCGTAGCCGCCGCCCGGCCACTCCCACCGGCCGCTGATGGTCCGGCCGTCCTCGCTGAAGGCGCCGCTGAACCCGGCCGGCGAGCCCTCCGCGCCGAACCAGATGTCGAGGTCGCGCCCGTCGAGCTTCCACACGTAGACGAAGCTGTTGCCGGTGCTGTCGAAGTAGTGCGAGCGCAGCGCGCCGCTCTCGGGGTCGTGGCCGATGTACTCCACGCCGGTCATCGTGCCGCCGCCGTGGCTCATCTCGACGCGCTGGACGAGGAAGAAGCCGCCGTCCATCCACTCGAAGACGAGCCGGCCGCCGGTCGCCTCGCCGGTGCCGAAGTCCTTGCCCGTCATCTCCCACGTGCCGACCAGCGGTTGCAGGGTCTGCAGCGAGGGGTCGGGGGTGGGGAGCTGGTTCTGCGGGTTGGCTGTCTCTGTCATGTTCCCTCCACGGGACAGGTCGATGCCCGGTACGCCGATCGCGTACCGGGCGAGGGTGAGCTCACTTGGCGCCGAAGAACGCCTTGACCCGGGACCAGCGGCCCCAGACGACCAGCGCCAGGACGACCAGCAGGACGGCCTCGATCACGGGGACGCCGCCCAGCACGATCGCGTTGGTGCCGGCCGCCCCGATCATCAGGCCGATCAGCGCCAGCGCGGCCACGCCGCTCAGACGCGGGATCAGCAGCCCGATCGCGCCGGCGATCTCCAGCACGCCGACCGCGTAGCGGAACCACTGGCCGGCGCCGATGTCCTCGAACATGGCGACCATGGTCGGGTCGCCGGCGAGCTTGAGCACGCCGCCCAAGCCGACCTGGAACGCCAGAAGGACCTGGGCGACCCAGAGGGCGATGTTGACGCCGCGGCCGGTGGACCGGCCGACGGCGGTCGTGCTGTTCGTGGTGCTCATGCAGTCCTCCTTGAGGAACTAGTTGACGATCTCCATCTGGCCCATCATCCCGATGGCCGAGTGCTCCAACATGTGACAGTGGTAGACGTATCGCCCCAGGTAGTCGCCGAAGCTGGCCTGGAAGCGCACGGTCTCGCCCGGCTGGATGAGCACCGTGTCCTTCCATCCCGCCTCGCCCGGCTGCGGCGGCGTGCCGTCGCGGTCCAGGATCCGGAACTGGGCGAGGTGGGTGTGGAAGTTGTGCGGGACGCCGAAGCCCGAGCCCCCGACGTTGGTGTCGGAGTTGGTGACCTCCCAGACCTCGCTGGTTCCCCGCTTGACCTGCATGTCCACCCGATTGGCGTCGAACGCCCTGTTGTTGATCAGGGCCTGGATGTTGACCGGGTCCAGGCTGAGGGTGAGCTGCCGGGTCTGCGTGGCGGCGGCCAGCGGGACCATCGCGCGCAACTGGTTGGGCACGCGGCTGCGGTCGATGGCCCGCCGTACGACGTCGAAGCGGAGCACGGATCCGCTGACGTCCTCCAGCGTCACCTGCGTGCCCAGCGGGAACGCGCCGAAGTCGATCACGACCTCGGCCCGCTCGCCCGAGGAGAGCACCAGCTTGGACGTCGGCACCGGCGCCGCCAGCAGCCCGCAGTCGGTGGCGATCTGCGTCATCTGGGCGCCGTTGCTCAGCGACAGCTCGAAGATCCGGTGCGTGGAGCCGTTGAGCAGGCGCAGCCGGTACTTGCGGGCCGCGACCTTGAAGTACGGCTGGGCCTTGCCGTTGGCGATCAGCGTCGGCCGGTTGTAGGGGTCGGCCGGGTCGAAGACCAGCCCGCCCTGGTCGTCGAAGAGCGCGTCGCGCAGCAGGATGGGCACGTCGTAGGCACCGGACGGCAGGCCGAGCTGCTGCTCGTCGGCGCCCTCGACCAGGTAGAAGCCGTGCATGCCGCGGTAGACGTGCTCGGCCTCCATGTGGTGGGTGTGGTCGTGGTACCACAGCGTGGCGCCGGCCTGGGCGTTCGGGTAGTCGTAGGTCTTGGACTTGCCGTCGGCGATCAGGTCCATCGGGTACCCGTCGCTGGCCGCCGGCACGCGGCCGCCGTGCAGGTGCACGTTCGCCTCGTGGCCGAGCCTGTTGTCGAAGGTGACCAGCGCCCTGCGGCCCTGCCGGGCGCGGATGGTCGGAGCGGTGAACTGGCCGCCGTACGTCAGCACGGGCGTGCTCACGCCCGGCAGGATCTCGGTGGCCGCCTGCTGGATGGACAGCCGGTAGAAGTCGATGCCCGGCAGGGTGGCCACGGGGGCCAGCACCGGGGGCACCGGCATCGCGACGCTGAAGGGCGCCGCGGTGGCGCCGGTGCGGACCGCGGGGACCCGGCCCCCGTGGTCGTGCATGCGCATCATGTGCTGCTGCTGCGCCTGCTGTTCCGGCTCGCCGAACAGCCCGCGGGACACCGGGGTCAGCGCGGCGCCTCCTGCCAGGCCACCGAGAACGATCAAGCGCCGTCGGCTTAACATACGGGAACTCCCATCGCCATGTCCGAGCGTGGCATCGCCAGCCGGCACGGTCTTCTTCTGAAGTGCTCACTTCACGGGCGGATGCCGTGGGAGCGGTGCCGCCGCCCGGAAGGCGGCGGTGGTTCAGCCCACGGACAGGCGCCGCGGGGTGCGCCCGTCCAGGCAGTCGGCGTTGTAGGCGTCGAGCAGGCCCTGAGCCCGCTCCGACGCCTCGGCGAAGCAGTCGTCGGGGTCGGCGCCGTCCAGCACCCGGGCCATGGCCTCCGTCATCAGGTCCTGGATCCCGGCGAAGTCCCCGAGCACCGCGCCCAGCGCGGCGGGGGAGCCGTCGGCCGCGCGGAGCTGGGCGGTCGCGGCCCGGTGCACCGGGTGCCGCTCGAACCAGCCCTCCTCCTCCAGCAGGCCGGCCGCGGCCCGGGTGACCGGCAGGAAACCGGCCTCCCGGTGCCACCGCGCCGCGTTGCCCGCGCTCAGCAGGTGCTGGACGAACGCCAGCGCGCCGTCCCGCCGCTCCGGCGGCAGCCCGTCGGTCAGCCAGAGCGCCTGGCCGGAGACCAGGTGCCCGGCGCGCGGCAGGGTCTCGTTGTGCGGCAGCGGGCTCGCCGTCACCTCGAAGCCGGACTCCCGCCCGCGCTCGGCGATCATGCCGGCCACCACCGAGGACGCGATGGTGAACGCCACCCGCCGCCCCAGGAACGCCCCCAGCGCCGGGCCCCAGTCACCGGGCTCGCCCGCGCGCAGGTAGTGGCCCTCGGCGTGCAGCCGCCGCCACCAGGCGGCGTAGGCCAGCAGCTCCTTGGAGGCCAGGTCCACCCGTCCGGCGCGGCCGGCGCGGCCGTTGTCGTGGTCGGCCAGCAGGCCGCCCTGCCCGGCCAGGGCCTGCTGGAACAGCCAGCCGTGGTTGGCCCAGGAGACGCCGTGCGGCGGGCCGCCGGGCAGCGCCCGTACGGCGGCGCAGGCGTGCTCCAGCTCCTCCCAGGTCCGCGGCGGCGCGTCGATCCCGGCCGCGCGGAGCAGGGTGGCGTTGGTGAGCAGCACCGCCGTGGTCGCCGTCGCGGGCGCGGCGACGAGCTCGCCGCGGTAGGTGTAGTGGCCGCGTACGGCGGGTTCGAGGTCGGCGAGCACGACCGGCTCGCCGAGGATCTCCGCGCGCCCCCCGACGGCGCGCTCGATCGGCGTGAACAGCGGCGCGCCGGACCGCGACCGGGTGTCCAGCGCGAGCCGGGTGGCCGTGGCGTAGTACTCCGCCAGGTCCGGCGGCTCGCCCCGGCCGGCCGCGCGGGCCACCTCGGCGGGCAGCTCGCGGAAGCCGTGCCCGGTGATCTCGATCCGGAGGTCCGGGTGCGCGGCCTCGAAGTCGGCGGCCATCCTCCTGATCGGGCCCAGGTAGTCCGGCAGGGGATGCTCGGCGATCCAGACGCTGATGACCGTTCTCATTCGCCTCATGGTGAACGCGGCCACCCCGCCGCACATCTTGTGAAATGCGGTGTTTCGTCAGCTCAGACAGCAATTCAAAGGATGTGGGCCCCGCGACGTGAATGTGACCCTGACTGCGAGTCGCAGAGCGGCGAAACGGAGGAGCACGGTGATCAATACTCATGACGAGTTCGACGTTGTCGTGATCGGCGGAGGCCCTGGCGGCTCGGGTACGGCGGGACTGCTGGCCCAGCGCGGCCACCGGGTTCTGGTGCTGGAGCGGGAGAAGTTCCCGCGCTACCACATCGGCGAGTCGCTGATCACGGGGTCCATGCCCACGCTGGAGGAGCTGGGACTGAAGGACAGGCTCGACCAGATGGGGTTCGTCAAGAAGTACGGCGGCACCCTGTTGTGGGGCAGGAACCAGGGCACCTGGGACTTCCGCTTCGCCGAGGCGTCCAACTACGAGTACGCCTACCAGGTGCGCCGCGCCGACTTCGACTCCCTCCTGCTGGCCAGGGCCAGGGAGCTGGGCGCGACGGTGTTCGAGGAGGCCACGGTCAAGGACCTGGTGTTCGACGGCGACCGCGTCACCGGCGTCACGTACACGGTGAAGGGTGACGCCGAGCAGCGCACCGCCCGCTGCCGCCTGCTGATCGACGCCACCGGGCAGCAGCACCTGCTGGCCCGCCGCTTCGACCTCATCGAGTACCACGACGACCTGCGCAACATCGCGGTCTGGTCGTACTGGCAGGGCTGCAAGCGCTACGGCGGCACGCGCTTCGGCGACACCGTCACCGAGAACCGCCCCGCGGGCTGGTTCTGGTTCATCCCCCTGCACGACGGCACGGTGAGCGTCGGCTACGTCACCCCCATCGACGAGTACAAGAAGTCCGGCAAGAGCCTGGAGGACCTGTACGCCTCGGAGCTGGCCGCCGCCGAGGAGGTGCGGGCCCTGACCGAGGGCGCCACCCGGGTCAGCGGCTTCCGCAGCATCCGCGACTGGTCCTACACCTGCACCAGCTTCCACGGCCCCGGCTGGGCCCTGGTGGGCGACGCGGCGGCCTTCATCGACCCGCTGCTGTCCACCGGCGTCGGCCTGGCGCTGCGCGGCGCCCACGGACTGGCCGGCGCGGTGGACGAGATCCTGAACGACCCGGCCTCGGAGGAGGCCGTGCTGGCCCGCTACGAGAAGGACTACCGCGAGTTCCTGGACTCCCTGCTGGACTTCGTGCGCTTCTTCTACGACCGCACCAAGCACAAGGAGGAGTACTGGGACAGGGCGCAGAAGACCCTCGACCCCAGCAAGCTCCGCCCCCGCAAGATCGACTTCGCCACGATGCTCTCGGGCGTCTCCGGCATCCACGCCATCTTCCACGACGACTGAGGAACCCGCTGATGTCGCCTACAACTGTGCACGGACACGTCGCCGAGCAGGCCAGGCGCACGCCCGACGCGGTCGCGGTGTCGGCGGGCCCGGTGCGGCTGACCTACCGGGAGCTCGACGAGCGCGCCAACCGCCTCGCCCACCGCCTGCGCGGGCTCGGCGCCGGCCCCGAGACGCCGGTCGCGGTGCTGATGGAGCGCTCGGCCGAGCTGGTCGTCACGCTCCTCGCGATCCTCAAGACGGGCGGCTGCTACCTGCCCGTCCACAGCGCCTACCCGGCCGACCGCCGGCAGTGGATCGTCGACTCGTCCGGGACGCCCGTCCTGGTCGCCGACCGCGCCAAGGCCGCCGCGGGCCTGCCGGCCGCCCCCGCGACCCTGCTCGCCGACGACGACCCCGCCACCGCCACGCAGCCGGCCACGGACCCCGGCGTGGCCACCGGCCCGGACGACCTGGCCTACGTCATCTACACCTCGGGCTCGACCGGGCACCCCAAGGGTGTCGCGGTCACCCACTGGGACGTGCTCGGCCTGGCCCTCGACCCCTGCTGGGACACCGGCGCCCACGAGCGCGTCCTGATGGTCGCGCCGTACGCCTTCAACGTCTCGACGTACGAGCTGTGGGTGCCGCTGCTGCACGGCGGCACGATCGTCGTGGCTCCGCCCGGCGAGCCGGACCTCGACACCCTGCGCCGGCTGATCCGCGAGGAGCGGATCACCGGGCTGCACCTGACCGCCGGGCTGTTCCGCGTCGTGGCCGAGGAAGGGGCGGACTGCCTGGCCGGCGTGCGCGAGGTGCTCACCGGCGGCGACGTGATCGTCCCGGCCGCCGTCCGCCAGGTGCTGGCCGCCTGCCCGGGGACGACCGTGCGGGCCATGTACGGCGCGACCGAGGTGACCCTGTTCTCCACCCACGCGCCCCTGACCGCCGGGACCGAGCTGGGCACGAGCGTGCCGGTCGGCGGGCCGATGCGGGACGTGCGGCTCTACGTGCTCGACGACCGCCTCAGCCCGGTCCCCGGCGACCTGGAGGGCGAGCTGTACATCGCCGGCAGGGGAGTGGCCCGGGGCTACTACGGCCGTCCCGACCTGACCGCCGAGCGCTTCGTCGCCGACCCGTTCGGCGGGCCCGGCGAGCGCATGTACCGCACCGGTGACCTGGTCCGGCGGAACGACGACGGGCAGATCGAGTTCATCGGGCGGGCCGGCGACCAGGTCAAGATCCTGGGCTTCCGGGTGGAGCTGGCCGAGGTGGAGGCCGTGCTGGCCGCCTATCCCGGGCTGGCGCACGTCGCCGTCGTGGCCGGGCAGTCCCGGCAGGGCGACAAACGCCTGGTCGCCTACGTCGTGCCGGCCGCCGCGGCCCCCGACCCCGCCGCGCTGCGCGCCCACGTGCGCACGTCGCTGCCGGACTACATGGTGCCCACGGCGTTCGTCGTGCTGGACGCGCTGCCCCTGACCGCCAACGGCAAGGTGGACCGCGCGGCCCTGCCCGACCCCGACACCGAGCCCGGCTCGGCCTACCGCGCGCCGCAGAACCCCCGCCAGGAGGTCCTGTGCACCGTGTTCGCCGAGGTGTTCGGCGTCGAACGGGTCGGCGTGGACGACAGCATCTTCGACCTGGACGTCCAGTCGCTGCTGGCGATGCGGCTGGTCAGCCGGATCCGCGCGGCGCTGGGCGTGAACCTGTCCATCGGCGACCTGTTCGACGCGGCGAGCGTGGCCGGCCTGGACGAGTGGCTAGAGGCCGGCGCACGCACCCAGTGAGAGGGACGAGATGAGCAACCCATTCGACGACCGGGACGCGGCCTTCCGCGTGCTGGTGAACCACGAGGGCCGGCACTGCCTGTGGCCCGCCTTCGCCGACGTGCCCGCGGGGTGGGAGGTCGCCTTCGGCCCCGCCGTCCGCGACGCCTGCACCGAGTACGTCACCACCCACTGGACGGACCTGCGCCCGCGCGGTATCGCCGTCCGGACGGACGCCGGATAGCCCATGACCACCACGACGATCTTCGACGACCTGCGCCTGGACCACATCGGCTTCTACGTCGGCGACCTGGAGAGCGAGACCGCCCGGCTGACCGGCTCCCTGGGCCTGGCGGCCTACGCCACGGCCCAGGACGACCGGGCCCGCGCGGCCGCCCTGGGCGCGAACCGGATCAGGTTCGTGCTCACCCAGCCGCTGGCCGCCGACCACCCCGGCGCCGGCTACCTCGACCGGCACGGCGACGGCGTGTCCGACATCGCGCTGGGCGTGCCCGACGCCGCGGCCGCCTACCACGAGGCGGTGCGGCGCGGCGCCCGTCCGGTCTCGGCCCCCGTCGGCCGCGACGGCTTCGTCACGGCCGCCATCCACGGCTTCGGCGACGTGCTGCACACGTTCGTGCAGCGCCCGGCCGGAGCGGAGGAACGCGCGCTGCCCGGCTTCCGCGACACCGGGCCGCGGCCGGGCGGCTCCGCACTCGGGCTGCAGGAGGTGGACCACCTGGCCGTGTGCGTCCCGGCCGGGGAGCTCGACGCCACCGTCGGCTGGTACCGGCGGGTGCTCGGCTTCGACCTCACCTTCGCCGAGCGCATCGCCGTCGGCTCGCAGGCCATGACCACCAAGGTCGTCCGCAGCCGCGGCGGCGAGGTGACGTTCACGCTGATCGAGCCGGACGTGACCAGGACGCCCGGCCACATCGACGAGTTCCTGCGCGACCACGGCGGCGCGGGCGTGCAGCACCTGGCGCTGGCCGCCGCCGACATCGTGGCCGCGGTCGAGGGCACCGCGGCTCGCGGGGTGGAGTTCCTGACCGCCCCCGACGTCTACTACAGCCTGCTCGCCGAACGGGTCCGGCCGGTGAAGTACCGGCTGGAGGACCTGGCCCGGCTCGACATCCTCGTCGACGAGGACCACGACGGGCAGCTCTACCAGATCTTCGCCCGCTCCACCCACCCCCGCGACACCTTCTTCTTCGAACTCATCGAGCGACTGGGCGCCCGCAGCTTCGGCAGCGGCAACATCAGCGCCCTCTACCGGGCCGTGGAGCTCCAGCGCAGCGGCCGACGCGATGCCCGCACGGAGGCGGCAGCATGACCATTTCCCCGCCGGCGATCCGGTACCCCCTGTCCTACACCCAGCACTTCCTGCGCCTGTTCGACCAGGGCGACGCCCAGGGGCCCTTCAGCGCCCGCTACAACATCGTGGTCGGCTGGCGCCTGCGCGGCCGCATCGACGTCGACACCCTCCAGCTCGCCATGGACGACGTCGCCGACCGGCACGACGCGCTCAACATGACGATCACCCGGGGGGAGGGGGAGGCGTACCAGGTGCGGCAGCCGTCCGCGCCGGCCCGGCTGCTCGTGGTCGACCTGCCGGCCGCCGCCCCCGAGGAGCGCACGCTGCGGGCCGAGGAACTGCTCACCGAGGTCGAGGCCGGCTCCTACAGCCTTCAGGAGCTGCCGCACCTGCGCGGCATCCTCGGCCGGTTCGACGACGAGGACGCGGTGCTCGCGCTGATCGTGCACCACACCGCGGGCGACGGCTGGTCCATGCAGCTGCTCATCCGCGACATCGTCACCCGCTACGCCGAGCGCCGCGGCCACGCCGTGCCGCCGCTGCCGGAGCCCCGGCCCTACCACGAGTACGCCGGACGGCAGCAGGAGCAGGCCGGCAGCGCCGAGACCCAGGCCGCCCGCGACTTCTGGGCCGAGCGGCTGCGCGGCGCGCGCATGCTGGCCGTCCCCACCGACCACGCCAGGTCGGCCGGGCTGGCCAAGGTCTGCCCGGTCCACCGGTTCTCCCTGCCCAAGGACGTCTCCGCCCGGGTGATCAGCTACGCCAGGACGATGCGCAGCTCGCCGTTCATGGTGCTGCTGGCGGCCTACAACGTGCTGCTCAGCCGGATCACCGGGGCCACCGACCTGGTCGTCCCGGTGATCAGCTCCGGACGCGGGCAGCCGGAGTTCCAGGAGACCGTGGGGCCGTTCTTCA
This sequence comes from Nonomuraea sp. NPDC005730, assembly GCF_040630865.1. Lineage (NCBI taxonomy): Bacteria > Bacillati > Actinomycetota > Actinomycetes > Streptosporangiales > Streptosporangiaceae > Nonomuraea > Nonomuraea sp. NPDC005730. The sequence goes on along the minus strand of NZ_JBEXYK010000021.1, from coordinate 70,292 downwards.
ACTTCCTGCCGCTGCGCACCGGCCTCGACGGCTGCGCCACCTTCCGGCAGGTCGTCGAGCGCTCCCGGCGCACCTGCATGGACTCCTACGCCAACGAGATCCCGTTCCTGCAGATCGTGGCCGAGGCGCCCGAGCTGATGGCCGACGCCGCGCTGGAGAGCAAGGCGCTGTGCGCCCTGCAGGTCTGGCAGTTCGCCACCGGCATGGACGGCGAGCGCGTCGGCGACCTGGAGATCGCCGAGGTCCGCGAACGCCTGCTGGACCAGCCCAACGGCACCGACATCCCCGACGGCGCGCTGCTCACCTTCGACATCGCCCCCTCCGGCGAGATCTTCGGCAACTTCGCCTACAACAGCAACCTGTTCACCGAGAGCACGATCGCGACGATGGTGGCCGACTTCGGCGAGATCCTGCGCGCCGGCCTGGCCGCCCCCGACTCGCCTCTGGAGTGATCGCCATGCGCGTGATGTTCACCGTCTTCCCCGCGACGGCGCACTTCCTGCCGATCGTGCCCTACGCCTGGGCCTTGCAGGCGGCCGGGCACCAGGTGGTGGTGGCGGCCCCGCCGGGCGTCGACACCGGGGTCTCGGTGCCCGACTTCCACCGGTCGGTGAACGCGGCCGGGCTGACCGCGGTCTCCTGCGGCGCGCCGGAGCCGCTGTCGGTGCACGACCGCGGCTACCCCGGGTTCGCCGGCCTGATCCCGACGATCGAGGAGTCGGAGCGCCTGGTCGCCGCGCTCGGCATCACCGAGGCGGAACGCCCGCCCTGGGATGTCTTCTACCACTTCGCGCTGCTGACCATGCGCAACTACCATCCGCCGGAGCCCCGCCAGGACGTGCGGGCCGTCGTCGAGTTCGCCCGCGAGTGGCGGCCCGACCTCGTCCTGTGGGACCCGTGGTTCCCGTGCGGCGCGGTGGCGGCCCGGGTCTGCGGCGCCGCCCACGCCCGTACGCTGCTGGCCCCCGACTACACCGCCTGGGCCACGGAGAAGTTCGCCGGCAGCGGCGAGCGGAACCCCATGACCGGGGTGATCGGCCCGCTGGCCGACAGGTACGGCGTGACCGTCGACGACAACCTGCTGCTCGGCGACTGGACGGTGGACCCGTTCCCGCCCGGGATGAGCCTGCCCACCCCCGGTGTGCACCGCCTGCCCGTCCGGTACGTCCCCTATACCGGGGCGAGCGTCGTCCCCGAGTGGCTGCGGCGACCGCCGGACCGGCCGCGGGTGGCGATCTCGCTGGGCGTGTCGATGCGCACGTTCTTCAAGGGCGACTGGGGCCGCACCGCCAAGCTGATGGAGGCCGTGGACGGCCTGGACGCCGAGGTCGTCGCCACCCTGGACGCCAACCAGCTGCTCGACCTGGACCGCCCGCTGCCCGCCAACGTGCGCGTGTTCGACTACGTGCCGCTCGACCAGCTCCTGCCGACCTGCTCGGCGATCATCCACCACGGCTCGATCGGCACCTTCGCGGCCGCCTCGGCCATGAACGTCCCGCAGGTCGTCTGCGACACCGACGAGCACAACCGGCTCGTCGGCACCCCCGTCGAGAACGGCATCGACTGGCAGCTCCAGTGCCAGAAGCAGCTCACCTCGACCCGAACCTCCCGGTACGTCACCACGCGCGGCGCCGGCGTGCGGATCAACCACCAGACGCAGTCCGCGGCCGAGATCCGCGACGAGCTGCTGCGCGTGCTGAATGACCCCTCGTTCACCAAGGGCGCGGCCGCCATCCACGAGGACTGGCTGGCCACGCCGAGCCCGACCGACATCGTCGCGGAGCTGGAGCGGCTGACCGCCGCCGCCCGGTAGCCGTCGACCCCTCAGACAGGAGGCGGACAGTTGCGGATCCTGGTCACCGGCGGCGCCGGTTTCATCGGCTCGGAGTTCGTCAGAGCCACGTTGCGCGACTCGCCGGGCACGCGGGTCACCGTCCTGGACAAGCTCACCTATTCCGGCAACCTGGAGAACCTCGACCCGGTGGCCGGCCACCCGGGGCTGCGCTTCGTGCAGGGCGACACCGCCGACCCGCTCGTGGCCGACGAGGTGGTGGCCGGGCAGGACGCGATCGTGCACTTCGCCGCCGAGACGCACGTCGACCGGTCGATCGTCAGCGCGACCGGCTTCGTGCGCTCCAACGTGCTGGGCACCCAGACCCTGCTGGAGGCGGCCCTGCGGCACGGCGTCGGCCGCTTCGTGCACGTCTCCACCGACGAGGTGTACGGCTCCATCGCCGAGGGCTCGTGGACCGAGGAGACGCCGCTCGCGCCGAACGTGCCGTACGCGGCCTCCAAGGCCGGCTCGGACCTGCTCGCGCTGGCCTTCCACCGCACGCTCGGCCTGGACGTCGTGATCACCCGCTGCACCAACAACTACGGCCACTACCAGTTCCCCGAGAAGGTCATCCCGCTGTTCGTCACCAACCTGCTCGAAGGCCGCCGGGTGCCCCTGTACGGCGACGGCGGCAACCGGCGCGACTGGCTGCACGTCTCCGACCACTGCCGGGCCATCCGCATGGTCCTCGACCGCGGCCGGGCCGGCGAGGTCTACCACATCGGCGGCGGCAGCGAGCTGAGCAACCTGGAGCTGACCGCCCGCCTGCTGGAGGCGTGCGGGGCGGGCTGGGACATGGTCGAGCACGTCCCCGACCGGCCGGGGCACGACCTGCGCTACTCCCTCGACATCTCCAAGATCGAGCGGGAGCTGGGCTACGCGCCGTCGGTCGACTTCGAGACCGGGCTGGCCGCGACCGTCGCGTGGTACCGGGACAACCGGTCCTGGTGGGAACCGCTCAAGCACCGCGAGCTCGCCGTGGCCGCCCACTGAAGATCATGAGGAGAAGCCATGCAGGACATTGTCCGACGTCTTGACACGTGCCGGGTCTGCGGGCGCGACGACTGGCTGGAGGTCACCTCCTTCGGGTCCGTGCCGCTGGCCAACGGCTTCCTCGACCCCGCCGACCTTCCGGCCGAGGAGCCCGCCTACCCCGTGGACGTCATCGTGTGCCGCAACTGCCGGCTGATGGCCATCCGGCACGTGATCAGGCCCGACGTGCTGTTCCGGCACTATGTGTACGTCACCTCCGAGTCCGACCAGATGACCGGCCACATGCGGCGCATCGCCGGCTGGTGCACCCGCCGGGCCGGGCTCGCGCCGGGCGAGCTGGTCGTCGAGCTGGGCAGCAACGTCGGCCTGCAGCTCGCGCTCTTCCAGGAGCAGGGGCAGCGCGTCGTCGGCGTGGACCCGGCCGAGAACCTGGCCGAGATCGCCAACGCCCGCGGCGTGCGCACGCTGCCCGAGTTCTTCGGCGCCGACCAGGGCCGCCGCATCCACGCCGAGCAGGGCGAGGCCAAGCTGGTGCTCGGCCGCCAGTGCTTCGCCCACATCGACGACGTGCACAACGTGCTGGACGGCGCCACCGCCGTGCTGGCCCCCGACGGGCTGGTCGCGATCGAGGTCCCGTACCTGCTGGACCTGCTGGAGGAGAACCAGTTCGACACGATCTACCACGAGCACCTGTCGTACTACTCGGTCACCACCCTCGGCCACCTGTTCCGGCGGCACGGCCTGCGCATCGTGGACGTCGAGCGGGCGGCCGTGCACGGCGGCTCGATCGTCGTCTTCGCCGCCAGGGAGGGCTCGGCCCACCCCACCCGCCCCTCCGTCGACCGGCTGCTGTCGCTGGAGCGGCAGAGCGGCCTCGACTCCGACGACGCCTACCTGGCCTTCGCCGAGCGCGCCCACCAGGTGATCAAGGAGATCGGCGACCTCGTGCGCGACCTGGCCGGCCGCGGCCTGACCGTCGCCGGGTACGGCGCGCCCTCCAAGGGCACCACCCTGCTGCAGTTCTGCCGGCTCGGCCCCGCCGAGGTGCGCTTCTGCAGCGACACCACCAGCCTCAAGCACGGCAGGCTGCTGCCTGGCACCCGCATCCCGTGCCGCTCGCCCGAGCAGGCCCGCGACCAGCAGCCCGACTACTACCTGCTGCTCGCCTGGAACTACGCCGACGAGATCATCTCCAAGGAGCGGGACTTCCTGCGCCGCGGCGGCAAGTTCATCATCCCCATCCCGCAGCCGAGGGTCGTGACGGCCGAGCCCGTCCCGGCGGTGGCCTGAAGGAGATCTGCATGGAATACGGATCCGACCACGCCGAGTACTACGACCGCGTCTTCCGCAGCCGCGGCAAGAGCTTCGAGGGCGAGGCCCGGGAGCTCGACAGGATCATCAGGGAACGGTCGCCGCACGCGGCCTCGCTGCTCGACGTCGCCTGCGGCACCGGCGCGCACCTGGAGACCTTCGCCAAGCTCTTCGACCACGTCGAAGGGGTCGAGCTGTCGCCGGACATGCGGGAGGTCGCCGGACGGCGGCTGCCCGGCGTGCCGCTGCACGCCGGCGACATGCGCAGCTTCGACCTCGGACGCACCTTCGACGCCGTGACCTGCATGGGCAACGCCGTCGGCGAGCTGGGCTCCTACGACGAGCTGGTGGAGGCCGTCGGCCGGATGGCGGCCCACCTGGCGCCCGGCGGCGTCCTCGTCGTCGAGCCCTGGTACTTCCCGGAGAACTTCCTCGACGGGCACGTCGGCGGCCACACGCTGGTGGAGGACGGGCTCGTCATCTCCCGCATGACGCACTCGCGCAGGGAGGGCGGCAAGAGCCGGCTGGAGGTGCGGTTCAGGGTCGCCGACGCCTCGGGCTTCAAGGAGTTCGCCGAGGTCCTGTACTCCAGCCTGTTCACCTGCGACCAGTACCTGGAGGCGTTCGCCGAGGCGGGCTGCCGGGCCGAGTTCCGGCCCGCGTTCAAGCTGGCCGACGGCCGGCCCAACAGCCCCGGGCTGTTCGTCGGCGTGCGCGAGGAGGGGGCCGGCGATGGCCTCCGGTGAGCCCCTCGTCGTCGGCCGGCCGAACGCGGGGGAGCGGGCGCGCCTGCTGGAACGGCTCGGCGGCGTGCTCGACCGGCTCTGGCTGACCAACAACGGCCCGCTGGTGCGCGAGTTCGAGGCGCGCCTGGCCGACCTGACCGGCGCCCGGCACGCCGTGGCGACCTGCAACGCCACCACCGGCATCCAGATCGCGGCCAGGGCCGCCGGGCTGCGGCCGGGGGACGAGGTGATCGTCCCCTCCTTCACGTGGGTGGCCACCGCCCACGCGCTGGAGTGGATCGGCATCGTCCCGGTCTTCTGCGACTCCGACGAGATCACCGGCAACGCCGACCCCGACCACGTCGAGCGCCTGATCGGCCCGCGCACCCGCGGCATCCTCGGCGTGCACGTCTTCGGCTACCCGTGCGACGTGGACGCGCTGGAGCGCCTGGCCGGCGAGCACGGGCTCGTCCTGCTGTTCGACGCGGCGCACGCGCTCGGCTGCACCTACCGGGGCAGGCCGATCGGGACGTCCGGGGACGCCGAGATCTTCAGCTTCCACGCCACCAAGTTCGTCAACAGCGTCGAGGGCGGCGCGATCGTCACCGACGACGACGACCTGGCCGCGCGGGTCAGGGAGCTGCGCAACCAGGGCATCGACGCGGCCGGGCAGATCTCCGGGGCCGGCACGGTGGCCCGGATGAGCGAGTTCCACGCGGCCATGGGGCTGACCTCGCTGGAGGCCATCGACACGATCGTCGAGGCCAACCGGCGCAACCAGCGGGTCTACGAGGAACTGCTCGCCGGGCTGCCGGGCGTCGTGGTGCGCGGCCAGGCGCCCGGCGAACGGGCCAACTTCCAGTACCTGGTCATCGAGGTGGACGAGGCCGTCGCCGGCGTCTCGCGGGACGTGGTGCTGGAAGCGCTGCTCGTGGAGAACGTGCACGCGCGCCGGTACTTCTCGCCCATCTGTCACCAGGTGGAACCGTACCGGTCGGACCCGGCCCGGCACTTCCCGCTGCCGCTGCCCCGGGCCGAGGGCCTGGCCGCCCGCGTCCTGTCCCTGCCGACCGGGCCCACGGTGGACGCGGGGCACATCGCCGGCATCTGCCGCGTCGTCCGGGAGACGGTGCGGGCGGCCGACCGCCGGCTGGTCGCCTGACAGTGACGAGGGCGCCTGCTTCGTTCGGGGCGCCCTCGTCCTTCGTCAGGCCGCGGGCACGGCCCCCGGGACGGACTCGGGGACCGGGGTCACCCGGCGGCGGACGGCCAGGCCGAACAGGGCGACCAGCAGGCCGCACGCGCCCGCCAGCGCGAACGGGGCCGCCGGCCGCCACAGGTCGTAGAGCCAGCCGCCGACGCCGGAGATGACGAAGATGCCGATCGCGCCGCAGAGCGTCTGGACGCCGAAGCTGGAGCCCCGGTAGCGGGCCGGCACCTGCTGGGCCAGCAGCGGGCCCGCCGTGGTGATGACGCCGATCTCGCCCAGCCCGACGGCCGCCGCCACCAGCATCATCCCCGGCCCGAGCGGGTCGCTGACCAGCAGCGTCGACAGGTACGCGGCCCCGGCCAGCGCCTGGGCCAGGATCACCACGTCCTGCCGCCGCATCCGGTCGCCGAGCCAGCCGAACAGCGGCGCGCCCACCACGATCACCATGTACGCGATGCCCACGATCGCGCCGCTCTTGGCCAGGGCCTCGGTGGCCGACATGCCGCGCACGGCCTTGGCGTGGTCCACGATCCACAACGACAGGAAGCTCGCCACCAGCGCCAGGTCGGCCCTGGCCACGAAGGACGCCGCGTACGACAGCGCCACGCCGGGGTCGCGGGCCAGCCGCACGCCCTCGACGACCAGCCGCGCCAGCCCGGCCCGCTCCCCGGCCTGTCGCCCGGCGGGCGGCTCGACGGACGTGGCCAGGCCGGGGGCCAGCGTGCCGCGCAGGGCCAGTGCGCCCAGCAGCACCAGCCCGGCGACCACCAGGAAGCCCACCCTGGCCGCCGTGGCCGGGGCCATGCCGCCGTCCTCCAGCATGTTCGGCAGGCGTACCAGCACCAGCACCGCGATCACCGCGCCGATGCCGCTGAACAGGCCGAGCCAGCCGTAGGCCTTGCCGCGCGCGCGGTCGCGCACGTAGTCGGCGGTGATCGCGGACATGGTGACGTTCAGGGCGGCGATCCCGAGGGCGAACACGACCCGCAGGGCGACCAGGACGGCGACGTTGCCCGCGAACGGGTAGAGCGCCGCGCCGAGGGCGCACAGCAGCAGCCCCGCCACGGCGACCGGCCGCCGGCCGATCCGGTCGGCGAGCGCGCCGTACCAGGCCAGGCTCAGGATGAGCGCCGCCTCCGCGGCGACCTGGAGGTAGCCGGTCGTGCGGCCCAGGTCGTCGCCGGACAGCCCCAGCGCGTCGGTGAGCAGGTACGGCTGGGCGGCCGGCAGGAACGTGATGACCGCCGTGCCGAGGAGCCCGAGCCCCATGCATGCCCAGAGGTTGGTCCTGCTGATGCCCGTCGCGGCGTCGAGACCTAACATGGCAGAGATCATCCCAACGTCAGCCCTAGATCGTCTAGGTTTGGCACATGATGAGTGACCGAGTCCCGCCGGGCGTCAGCGCCGCGGTGCCCAACGTGGCGCGGATGTACGACTACTACCTCGGCGGGAAGGACAACTTCGCGTCCGACCGGGCCGCCGCGGAGAAGGTGCTGTCGATCATCCCCGAGATCAGGGGCGACGCCCGCAACAGCCGGGCCTTCCTGCAGCGCGCCGTGCGTCACCTGCGGCAGGCGGGCGTCGACCAGTTCCTCGACATCGGGTCGGGGCTGCCGACCGCGGGCCACGTCCACGAGGTGATCGAGGGCGCGAAGATCGTCTACGTGGACAACGACTCGGTCGTGCTCACCCACTCCCGCGCCCTGCTCGGCCACTCGCCCGACGTCACCGTCCAGGAGGGTGACCTGCGGCGGCCGGAGGCCGTCATGGAGCGGGCGGCGGAGGTGCTGGACTTCTCCCGGCCGATCGCGCTGCTGGTGGTCTCGCTGCTGCACTTCGTCACCGACGACGAGGACCCGGTCGGCGTCATCCACCGCTACCGCGACCTGCTGCCGCCGGGCAGCCACCTCGTGCTGACGCACGTCGCCCCCGACACCATGCCGAGCAAGGCCGACGACGTCAGCGCCGTCTACCGCAACGCGACCTCGCCGTTCACGGCCCGCAGGCGGTCGGTGTTCGCCTCCATGCTGGACGGCTTCGACGTCCTGGAGCCGGGCATCGTCAACACCCGCGAGTGGCGCCCCGACCCCGACACCGACCCGTCCCCGATCGACGGCGACTACCACCTGTGCGCGGTGGGCCGCAAGCGCTCCTGACCCGCGCGGCTCCCCTCCCGTATGGCCCATCACCTCCAGGTGATGGGCCATACGTGTTTCCGGGCTCGGCGCCGTTTCGAACATGTGATCTAAAACTTGTGGGCTTCTGCCGCCGGGCGCGCTTACGATCTTGGTGTTCGCCGGCCGGGTCCTCCGGCCGGCTCTACCGGACGGAGAGATGTCCTTGAGGCGTGCAATGATCGCGTCAGCCGCCGCGCTGAGCCTGCTGGTGCCCCTCGTCGTGGCCGGTCCCGCGGGGGCCGCCACCGTCGCGACGGTCCCGCTGGCCACCGTCGTCGACAAGGCCCGGGAGGTGGCCAGGTTCTGGCTCGACGGCGACGCCGCCAGCCTGCGGGCCGCCACGCCGTACACCGTGCTGGCCACGGCGGGGGGCGAACGCCTGTCCACCGGCGTCGTCCCGGACGGGCCCGCGGTCGGCATCCCGCCCATCGGGGCCGAGAACCCGCCGCCCGGCGACGAGGTCGTGACGTCCGGCAAGGTGTTCTTCATCGGCAGCGACGGCCTGCCCCACTGGTGCACCGGCACCTCGGTGCAGTCGAACTACCGCAACCTGGTCGCCACCGCGGGCCACTGCGTGTTCGACATCGAGGCCCCGATGGGCGCGCTCGGCAAGTGGGTCTTCGTCCCGGCCTACTCCGACGGCGCCACCCCCTACGGCCTGTACGTCGGCAAGCAGGGCATCACCCACTACGACTTCGAGGACCTGCACGACTTCGACCGGGACTACGCCTTCGCCACCGTCTACAGCGGCGTCGTCCGGTCCGCCCCGGACACACTGACCACCGTCGGCCGCCTCGGCGACAACGTCGGCGGCCTCGGGATCGCGGCCAACCAGCCGCTCCCGCCCGCGGCCGACGTCTTCGGCCACCCCTCCGGGCTCCACCCCGACGGCACCGGCCCGTACACCGGCCAGAGCCTCGAACGCTCGACCGGGCCGACGTTCGCGGTGAAGCCCTCCGGCCTGCGCGCGGACCGGCCCGTCGGCGTGGACTCGCCGTTCACGGTCTCGCCGGGGTCGGCGTGGGTGACCGGGTACGACGCCGAGACCCGGGCCGGCTACCTGACCGGCCTGACGATCAGCGTCGCCGACACCGACGCCGACGGACGGTACGACACCGGCGTCTCCCCGTACTTCGACACCGGGCTGTTCCAGGTCTACCGGGACGCGGCCAACCGCTGGACCGGCTCCATCACGTACGCCTCCGGCTGACCCAGGACGCGGCGGGAACCCCCGAGGCGCCGGGCCGGGGCGCCGTTCAGTCGATGACGCCGATGCCGGCGGCGGACCACAGCGCCCTGGACGACGCCTCGGGGTCGGCCACGTCCGAGGAGTGCACGTCGAACACGTGGGTGACGGCCTTCTCCGGTTCGTGGCCGGGCCGGCCGGGGTCGCCCGTGGCCGCGTCCATCGAGAGGAAGAGGTCGAACTCGTCCCTGGTGAACCCCACGACCAGGTCGACGTCCCGGGCGGCGCCCCCGGCCAGGGCCGGCCACGGCAGGGAGGGCAGGACCTCGCCGTCCACGACCGGCATGAACGGGACCGACGCGAACGCCAGCCGTCCCCATCGTCCGGGGAAGGCCGTGAAGTCCTCGGCGGCCACCGCGCTCCCCGCCGCGAGCAGCTCCTCCGGCGCGCTCTCGGCCGGCGACGCACCGCCCAGCCGCTCGACGACGGCCGCGGTGACGCGGGCGGCCCGCTCGGGCGTGAGGAACAGGCCCGGCACGCTCTGCGCGATCGCGCGCCGGAACAGGCCGGCCGCCGCGGGTGCCCCCCTCGTCCGCCGCCTGGTCGCCGCCGTGCGAGGATCAGGCCGTGCTGAACGAGCGGGAGCGGACGCGAGGTGGCCGGACGGCGTTACGTCCGAGGCTGGTGGCGGCCGGCTGGGACTATCTCGTGATCGCCGCCTGGCTGATCCTGCTGGCCGGGGTGTTCGTCCCGCTGAGTCGCGCGGGTGTGGGGTTCGCCGGGCTCGGCACCCTCGGCACCGACCTGCTGATCACCGCGCTGAGCGTGCTGCCCGTCGGGGCGTACCTGGTCGTGGGGGAGGCGGGGCGGCGGCAGGCCACGTGGGGCAAGCGGCGGGCCGGGCTCGTCGTGGCGCTGGACGGCGGGGGGCCGCCCGGCGCGGCGCGGATCGTGGCGCGCGCCCTGGTGAAGCTGCTTCCGTGGCAGTGCGCTCACATGGCGGTCTCCCGGCTGGTCCGCGACCCGGAATCGGCCGTCGCCATGCCCCTTCTGGTCGCGGCGTACGCCCTGGCCGGGGCCTCCATCGTGCTGGTGCTGACCCGCCGCGACCGGGCCGCCCTGCACGACCTCGTGACGGCCACGCGGGTGGTGCCGTCGCCCTGACGCCCCGGCCGCCGATCACACCTCCGGCAGGGACGGATCGGGCTGCCACGGGCTCGGCGCGGTGATGGACCAGCGCTCGTGGTCGCGCCAGGCGCCGTCGATGTAGAGGTAGTCGGGCGACAGCCCCTCGTAACGGAAGCCCAGACGCCGGGCCAGGGCCAGGGACGCCTCGTTCGCCGGCTGGATGTTGGCCTCCAGGCGGTGGAGCCGCAGGTCGCCGAACGCGTGCCGCAGGGCGAGGGTGAGCCCGTCGGTCATGTAGCCGCGCCCGGCGGACGGGGCGAAGGCCGCGTAGCCGAGGGAGGCGCCCTGGTAGCGGCCCCGGATGATCGAGTTGATGTTGACCGTGCCCGCGGCGGCGCCGGTCTCCCTGACGCGGATCAGGAAGCCCAGGTTGAGGCCGTCGTCGAAGCGGCGCATCCAGGTCCGGAACTCCTCGGCGGTCGAGGGCAGTTGCATCCACGGCCCGTGCAGTTCGGCGCTGGCCCGGACGAGCGAGCAGAACTCGTCCTGGTCGGACAGGGTGAGCGGGTGCAGTTCCACCCGTGACGGCATTTCGGACATGGGGCAACTCTAAATGTGTCGCGCGAAGCGTCGTCCCTGTCAGCTCCCCGTGGTGGTCCAGGCCCGGTGGGCCGTCTCGCGGATCTCCTCGTCGGCGGTCTGCTCCACCCTGGCCATCGCCGCGCGCAGGATGGGCGGCGTCATCAGCGAGGTGACGATCGCGACCAGCACCACCAGCGTGTACGCCTCGACGCTGAGGATGCCCAGCCGCAGGCCGACCATGGCGACCACGACCTCGATCACGCCGCGCGCGTTGAGCCCGGCGCCCAGGGCCAGGGCCTCCCAGCGGTTCAGCCTGCTCAGCCGGGCGCCGGCGTACGCGCCGACGAACTTGCCGACGATCGCGACGGCCAGCACCGCGAGCCCGGCCAGCAGCACCGGCGGGCGGGTCAGCGCGGTCAGGTCCATCCGCAGTCCGGCGGTGGCGAAGAAGACGGGGGCGAAGCCGTACAGCGTCACCGTGCGCAGCGGCGCCAGCCGGGCCGGGTCCACCCGTCCCGCGCCGCCGATGAGCATGCCCATCACGAACGCGCCGAAGACCGACTCCAGGCCGAGCGCGTGCGTCCCGGCCGAGGCCAGGACGAGGAGCACGATCGCCACGCCGACCGTCGGGCCCGCCTCGGGCGACCGCGCCGCCAGCCGCATCGCGCCGCGCACCAGCGGACGCCCGACGGTCAGGGCCACCACGACGATGGCCACCAGGTAGAGCAGCGAGGTGAGCACGGTGCCGGTGCTGACCGCGTTGACGGCCATGGCGCTGACGATCGAGAGCATGAACCAGCCGAACGCGTCGTCGATCATCCCGGCGGTGAGCGTGAGCTGGCCGATGTTGCGGTGCAGCAGCCGCATGTCCATCAACGTCTTGGCCAGCACGGGGATCGCGCTCACGCACATCGCCACGCCCATGAACAGCGCGAACACCGTCTCGTCGGTGCCGTCGGGCACGATCATCCGGGGCAGCAGGAACCCGGTGGCGATGCCGAGCCCGAGCGGGATGATCAGACCGCCCGCGCTGATCCCGGCCGCGGTGGCCGCCCGCCGGCGCACCAGGTTGAGGTCCATGTGGATGCCGGTCAACCCGACCAGCAGCAGCACGCCGACCTGCCCGACGGCGTCCAGGAGGTGGAACTGGCCGGGGTCGGCGGGGAAGAGCCAGCGCTGGAGGTCCGGCGCGACGTGCGCCAGGATCGACGGCCCGAGCACGACTCCGGCGAACAGCTCGCCCACCACGGCGGGCAGCCGTAACCGGGCCGCCAGCGCCCCGAGCCCCAGGGCGAGGGCGAGCAGCACTCCGATCTGCAACAGGAACACGAGCATGCCGTGCGCGCCGATGGGGGCGATGGGCGTCTGCATGAATACCCCTGGAGGTCGATCCCGGTTTCCGAACCTGGATATTCAGCTAAGAACGCCCGGCGCGGCCGCCGCAACGGACCCGTTCGCATGCGGCACTCTCCGAGAAAGCAGCCCATGAAGATCCGCAATCACGGAGAAACCGGCCGCCCGCGCACGACGGAGCTCAGCCGGAGGCGCGCGGGCCGAGCAGCACCGGCAGGGCGCGCACGCCGTTGTCCAGCAGCGAGGTGAGCCGGGGCAGGTCGTCGAGCGGCCCGGCGGCCCGCATGCCGGGGAACGTCGCGAACAGGGCCGGCAGCGCGACCTCGGCCTGCAGCCGGGCCAGCGGCGCGCCCAGGCAGAAGTGCGGCCCGTGCCCGAAGGCCAGATGCGGCACGGCCGGCCTGGTCACGTCGAAGTCGGCGGCGTTCTCGCCGAACCGCTCGGGGTCGCGCCCGGCGGCGGAGAAGCAGGCCAGCACCGCCTCGCCCGCCCGCAGCCGGACGCCCTCGATCTCCAGGTCCTCCATGGCGTAACGCATCGGGAAGTAGGCGTTGGGCGACTCCCAGCGCAGCGCCTCCTCGACCGCCGCGCTCCACGGCACGGCCCCCGAGCGCAGCAGTTCGAGCTGCTCGGGCCGGCCCAGCAGGGCGCGCACGGCGTGCGCGATGAGGTTGATCGTGGTGACGTGACCGGCGATCAGCAGCACCTGCACGGTGTCCCGCAGCTCGGCGTCGTCCAGCCGGCCCTGGGCGTGCAGCGCGATCAGCTCGCTCGTCAGGTCCTCGCCGGGCGTGTCGCGCCGCAGTTCGATGATCTCGCCGACCAGCTCGAACAGGGCCCTGCGACCCTGCGGGCTGTCCGGCGGGCTCTGGTCGAGCTGCACCACCTCGTCGGTGAGCGCGCGCAGGCGCTCGCGGTGGGAGTCGGGCACGCCCAGCATCTCGACGATGACGCGCAACGGCAGCGGGTAGGCGTACTCGGCGCGCAGGTCGACCGGTTCGCCCGGCGGCCGGGCCGCCAGCTCCTCCAGCAGGTCGCCGACGATGGAGGTGATCCACGGCTCCATCCGCTGCACCTGGCGCGCGCTGAACAGCTTGACCAGCGGGCCGCGCAGCCGCCGGTGCTCCTCGCCGTCGGCGTTGAGCATGGACGCGTCGGTGACGAGCCGCATCAGCGAGGTGCCCTGGGGGGCCGCGGCGCGGGCCTCGGGGTCCCAGTACCGGATGTCGCGCGTCATCGCCGGGTGCGACAGCACCGCCTCCAGCGTCGCGTGGCTGGTGGCGGCCCAGGCCAGCACCCCCTCGACCCGTACCGGGACGAGCGGGCCGGCCCGGCGCAGCCGCTCGTCGCTGTCGTGCAGGTCGAGGGTGGCCGGGTCGAGGACGAACTCGGGTTCCATGGTCATCCTGTCTGTCTGGTGCGGTCGGGCGGTCATCGGCTCGACGTCGCCCCGCTGTAGCGGCGGGGGAGGACCATGACCGGGTTGTCGTCGAGGATCACGTCCGGCGGCCCGAAACGTTCGGCCACCCGGCGGATCTCGGGGTCGTCGAGCAGCAGCAGCCGGCCGTCGAGGACGAGCGGCTCGTCGTCGGCGTACAGGGTGGGCCGGTCGACCTGGCAGTCGCAGTGGGCGAAGCCGGGCGCGGTGGTGACGGCCACGCCGTCGGTGAGCGCGTCGAGCCCGCAGTAGAACGCGCCGGCGTGCTTCTCCCGCTCGAACTGGCTGCCGCCCGCCACCCGCACCTTCGGGTTCAGCCCGATCAGGGCGTGCCGCAGGTAGAAGCCGCCGGGGGAGAAGCGGCGCAGCCGGTCGGCGGCCGTCCCGCCCTCGATCTTCTGCACGACGTTGCCGGCCAGGTGCACGCTCAGCGGCTCCTCGGGCACGCCGGTCACCGTGCAGTCCTCGACGACGAGCACGCCCTCGGTGTCGGCGGGCCAGAAGTTGACGCCCCCGTACGGGAAGGGCCGCCACTGGCCGGGGCCCGGCGGCTCGGCGTCCGGCATGAGGGTCAGCCCGGACAGCGTCAGGTCCGTGCCGGCCGTCGAGGTGACCCGGATCCTGGTGGTCGCGGCCAGCTTCTCCAGCGTGCGGTGCGCCAGGGCGTAGAAGACCTCGTTGGGCAGGCGGGCGCCGGTGAGCAGCGCGCCCGCCGTGGCGCTCATGTGCAGGGACGCGAACCTGACCGGCAGGGCCGCGATCTCGTCGAAGAACAGCGGCGCGGTGTGCACCTCGCCCCACCAGGTGCAGGCGATGACGACGTCGGACGCCCCGACGGCGGCCCGCTCGACGTGGTGCCCGGCCCCGCTGTCCCAGCCGCCCGGGCTGAACGGCGCGACCGACAGGATGTGCACGTCGGCGTCACGGTAGGCCGCCGCGGCCGCGATGGCCTGGACGACCACCGGGTCGACGGTGTGCTCGGCCAGCACCAGCACCCGCTCGCCCGGCGCCACCCGCAGGTAGTGCACCAGGTTGCGGGCGCCGGGCATGAGCTCGACGATCGAGTACGGCGCGGCCGTCGGCTCGGCCGCGTAGCCGAAGGGCGCAGTGGCGTACGGATTCGTGGTCATCGTTGTCTCCCCCGGTGCCGGTCGTACCCGCTGCCGTGCCAACCCGCGGCAACGCCACACCTCGATCACGGAAAGGATGCGGCGTCGGCGCGGGCGGCACGGTTCCCGGCACGGTTCCCGGCACGGTGTCAGCGCGAGCGTCGTCGCGACCCGGCCGACAGCTCGATCGGGTCGAAGCCGAACGCGTCGGCCGGGTCGTGGCCCAGGTACAGGTCACGGACCAGCTCGCCGGCCGCCGGGGCGTTGCACAGCCCGTGGCCGGAGAACCCGGTGGCGTACAGGAACGCCGGCGATCCGGGCAGCCGGCCGATGAAGGCCGACCGGTCGGGGCTGGCGTCCCTGGGGCCGCGCACCGCCGTCTCCAGCCCGGACAGGTCCAGGCCGGGATAGGTGGTGGCGAGCTGCGTCCTGGCCTTGACGAACCAGGCGTCCCGGTCGGTGCCGGGGTTGCCCATGCCGATCAGGATCCGGTCGCCGCGCCGGCGGATCAGCAGCCCGCTGGCGGCGTGCAGGGTGACCGGCATGTCCGGCACCTCGGGCAGCGGGCCGGTGGTGAGCAACTCCTGCACCGCCGGCCCGGTCAGCGGCAGGTCCACGCCCGCCGCCGACGCGATCCAGCCCGACCAGGCCCCGGCCGCGCACACGATCGCCTGCGCGGTGAGCGTGCCGTCCGCGGTCTCGACCCGTCCGGTGGCCGGATCGACGGCGGTGACCGGGCAGCCGGTGCGCAGCGAGGCCCCCGCCCGCGCCGCCCCCTCGGCGTACGCCTCCACGATGGCGGCCGTGTCGCTCACGAACGCCTGCGGCGACCACGCGGCCGCCAGCAGCGACGGTTCCTCGACCAGCGGGTTGAGCCGCCGGGCCTCCTCCGCGCCGATCAGCGACACGTCCACGCCCGCGGCCCGCTGCGCCGGCAGCTCGGCCTCGAACCTGTTCACCTGCTCCCGTTCGGTGAACAGCACGAGGTAGCCGACCTGCCGCATCGGCAGCTCGGCGCCGGGCCAGCGCGGGAACGACTGGTACGCCGACAGGCTGCGCACCGCCATCGCGGAGCTGACCGGGTCGCCGGAGAAGTAGGCGCGCAGCACGTCCGCGGTGGCCCGCGAGGCGCCGGAGGCCAGGTCGTCGCGTTCCAGGACGACGGTCTCGACCCCCGCCTCGGCCAGGTGGGCCGCGATCGACAGGCCGATCACCCCGCCTCCGATGACCACCACCTCGGCCCGGTCGGCCTGGCTCATGCCGGGGCCACCGTCCCGCTCTTGAAGGGCGCCAGCATCGAGCCGGAGACCGGGGCCACCGAGCCGTCCGCGCGCAGGTGCTCGTCGACCTGCCACGGGAAGAGCTGGAGGTTCCAGGCGCCCAGGCAGTTGACGTACAGGGCCATGTGGGCCATGAGCGCGACGAAGTCCTCGCGGTCCTGGAGCTGGTCGGCGACCTCCAGCGCGCGCTCGGTGAACTGGTGCAGCTTGTTCAGCCCGCAGTAGCCGAGGAACTCGGCCGGGGTGGCGGCCATGATGCGCGCCATCTGCTGCAGGAACTCCAGCGGGAGCTGCTGCTGCTGGGCTGCCCTGACCAGGCCGGAGTAGCAGCAGTAGCCGAGCGGGCGGGTCTCGCCGTTGACGAACAGCATCGTGGTCAGCGTGGTGCCGAAGCTGCCCGCGCCCGAGGCGATCCGGCCCTCGTGCAGGTCGACCAGTTCCTGGGGCGGGTCGAGCCAGATGCGCTCGATCTCGTCGTGCAGCTCGGCGAGGAGCTGGTCGGCCTCGGTGTGCCGGGCCGTCGGGCGGCGCAGCTGGTGGCCGCCGCCGTCGCCGGCCCTGCGCACCTCGACGATGACCGGCTCGCCGCCGGAGTACACCGACTGCCACACCGCCTGCCCGGCCTCGGCGAGCGCGTCGAGGTCCTCCTCGCGGACGGTGCCGATGGGCGTGGCGGGCATGGGCTCGCTCAGCGGGCCGTACTTGATGCCGAGGTGCTGGAGACGGGAGCAGAACACCGATCCGTCGGGCGCGATCCGCCGGTCGATCTTGTGGACGCCCGGGACGTGCAGCAACTCGGGCATCGGGGCCAGATGGTAGAGGTGGTGGCCCGCCACGAGGGCGTGGCCTTGCAGGCTGCGGTAGGGCAGGGTCTGCCACAACGCGTCGGCGAGGTCGCGGTTGCGTCCGTCAAGGTCTGCTGTGACCGATACGCCGATGGTGGGCCAGAGAATTTCGATCTGCCGCTCAGTGGCCGATTTGTTCATAACGCGGACAGTAACACAGCCGTTACGAGCAGTAATTGAGGGGGTCGCACCTCGGCCGGAAGGGGAATTGTCCGGGAAGAGGGCGCCGTGGGCGGTCGTCGCGCGCGCCGGCGGAGGAAGTTTGGCGCCCCAGTCGCTTCCGACTGGGGCGATGCCCACATTAGGACGTTTTGTCTGTTTTGTATAGGTTCCTTTACGCGAACGTGCGGGCCACGCCTGGACGCGGCCCGCACGGGAGTTCGTCGCATCCGCCGTCGGCGGACGATCAGAAGACGTTCACCCCGTAGGCGCTCAGCGCCTCGGTGACCGGCTGGAAGAACGTCGTCCCGCCGCTGGAGCAGTTGCCGCTGCCGCCGGAGGTCAGGCCGAGCGCGACACCGCCGGCGAACAGCGCGCCGCCGCTGTCGCCGCCCTCGGCGCAGACGGTGGTCTTGATCATCTGGCGTACGGTGCCCTCGGCGTAGTTCACGGTGGCGTTGAGCGCCGTCACCGAGCCGCTGTGCACGTGCGTCGTGCTGCCGCTGCGCTGCACGGACTGGCCGACGTAGGCGTTGCCCGCGCTGGTGATGTCACGCGAGCCGCTGTAGAGGTCGACGCCGCCCGGGTGGGCGATGCTGGTGTTGGTGTAGCGGACGATCGCGTAGTCGTTGCCCGGGAAGCTGGATCCCGTCGTGTTGCCCAGGGTCGTGGTCTTGGCGGAGTTGGCGTACCACGTGGAGGCGATGTTGCCGCAGTGGCCGGCGGTCAGGAAGTAGTAGGTCGAGCCGCTGACCACGTTGAAGCCCAGCGAGCAGCGGTACTGGCCGCCGTAGATCGCGTCGCCGCCCTGGATGAAGAGGCTGAACCTGCCGGGCTCGTTCTCGACGCGCACCGCGGGCGTGGCCGCCTCGGCGCTCTGGCCCTGGGCGGCGGCCGCCTGGGTGTTGGCCTGCTGGACCGCGATCTGGACCTTGGTGCGCGCGCTGCTCGCGACGGTGCTGTCCACCCAGACGACGACCTGGTTGGAGGCCGGGTCGACGGCCCACGCGGTGCCGGGGACGGCGGCCGTGCGGTCGAGGAAGGACATGATGGCCTCTAGTGCGGGGCCGCTGCGGGACACGACGCGCGGCACGGCGCCCGAGGCGGTGATGGCCTCGGCGTCGGCCGGATCGGTGGTGGTGACCACCATCTTGCCCTGTGCCTGGTCGAAGTAGGAGCCGGCGGTGCGGGCGCCGAGCTGCCCCTCCATCCTGGCCGCGGCGGCGGCCGGGTCGGCGGCGGGCTGGGCCGGCGCGGGCGATGCCTGGGCGGGTACGCCCGTGACCGCGCCGGTGAGGAGTCCGGCGGTGGCGACGATCAGTGCGGCGCGCCGGATCCGTAAGCCATGGATGCTCACTGGAGCCTCCTGAGGGTGGGGTGACTTGCCCGCAAATATGAACAAAATCCCCAAGGAGGGCAAGAGGCTGTCATACTGATTTTTTGACCGGCAGTAATAGCTCAAGGAAGGGGCGCCGCCGCCTCAGGCGCGCTGCTGACCTGGCCTTACGTCCCGGCAAATGAGATCGCATCGGCCCGAGCAGGACTCATGAAAAGTTCGACCCGGCATTTTCGGCGATGTCAAGAAAGTTGTTTGTGCCCTGTAGGAACGTCGCGGCGAAGACGTCCCGGCCCAGCACGGCGACGGCGGACGCGGTGATCCGCTGCACGTCGCCGCGTTCGGCGGCCGGCAGCGGGGCGCCCACGCTGCCGCGCAACCCGTCGGCCGCGCCGAGCAGCAGCGCCGCCCGTTCCGCCGCCCCGGCCAGCGCCGCCGCTCCGGCCAGCCCTTCCAGGGAGAGCGCCAGGGTCCGCGGCTCCCCGGTCGAGCGGGCGATCTCCAGGCCGCGCCGGTGGCGGGCGGCGGCCGACTCGTGATCGCCGCGCAGCTCGGCCACGAACCCCAGCTCGGCGTGGACCAGGTGCTCGCCCGCGGGTGAGGAGGGATAGACGTCGCGCAGGCGGGCCAGGAAGGACTCGGCGGCGTCGAGATCCCCCGACCGCCGGGCGCCCAGGGCCAGGCCCATCACCGCGTGCACCTCGCCGTAGAGGTGGCCCTGCCGCGCGGCCAGGTCTCGCGCGCGCTCGTGCAGGTCGCGGGCGCGGTCCCAGTCGCCGGCCAGCAGCGCCAGGCGGCCGAGCCCGGAGTGGCGGACCGACAGCTCGCCCGCCAGGCCCAGCTCCTCGGCGATGCGCAGCCCCTCCTCCTGGAGCCGGGCGGCCTCGGCGTAGTCGCCCTTGATCTCGGCGACGGACGACAGCGGCGGCACGGTCTGCAGCTCGCCCCAGCGGTCGCCGAGCTCGCGGAAGAGCTGCGCGGCGCGCCGGGCGTCCCGGTCGGCCCCGGCCAGGTCGTCGCGGAGCATCGCGTGCATGGCGCGCAGGGCGAGCGTGGCGGCGGCGGTCCACCGGTCGCCTCGGGGGCCAGGGCGCACACCCGCGCCAGGCTGCGGCGGCCCTCGTGCAGCCGGCCGCGCAGCAGCCACCACCACGACAGGGCGGCGGCCAGGCGCCCGGCCAGGGCGGCGTCGCCGGTCTCGACCGCCTCCTCCAGCGCCGCGCGCAGGTTGGCGGCCTCGGCGTCGAGCCGGGCCAGCCACTCCCGCTGCCCGGGGCCGCGCAGTTCGGGCTCGGCGCGCTCGGCCAGGTCCGTGTAGTGGCGCAGGTGCCGGCCGCGCGCCTCGCCGAGGTCGTCGGCCTCGCTCAGACGTTCGGTGGCGTACGCGGCGACCGACTCCAGCAACCCGTACCGGGGGCCCGCGGGGCCGTCGGTCATCACGGCGAGCGAGCGGTCGACCAGCCTGGTCACCAGGTCGAGGACCTCCTCGGCGGCCACGCCGTCACCCGGGCACACCGCCTCGGCGGCCTCCAGCGTGCAGCCGTCGCGGTGGACGGCCAGGCGGCGCAGCACGACGCGTTCGGGCGTGCTGAGCAGCTCCCAGCTCCAGTCGATCACCGCGCGCAGCGTCCGCTGCCGCTCGGGCGCGCCGCGGCGTCCGCGCGTGAGCAGCGCGAACCTGTCCTCCAGCCGCACCGCCAGCTCCCGCACGCCGAGCCCACGGACCCGGGTCGCGGCCAGTTCGAGCGCGAGCGGCGGGCCGTCGAGGCGGCGGCAGAGGCCGGCCACCAGCTCGCGGGTCTCGTCGTCGGGGGAGAAGCCGGGCGCGGACGCGGCGGCGCGCTCGACGAACAGCCGGACCGCGTCGGCCTGCCGCAGCGGCTCGACCAGGAACACCCGCTCACCGGCCAGGTCGAGCGGCTCGCGGCTGGTGGCCAGGATCCGCAGCCGGGGCGCGGCGGCCAGCAGCCCGGCGGCCAGGTCGGCGGCGGCCTCGACGACGTGCTCGCAGTTGTCCAGCACCAGCAGGATCTCGCGCTCCCGCAGGGCGGCGGCCAGCCGCGCCCCGGGCGTCCCGGCCGCCGGGCCCGCGCCGAACGCGGGGGCGTCGTCGCGGACGTCGAGGACGGCGGCGACGTGCTGCGCCAGGTCGCCGGCGGCGCCGCGCCACCCGGCCAGCTCCACCAGCCACACCCCGTCGCCGGTCGTGCGGACGGCCCGGCGGGCGGCCTCCAGCGCCAGGCGCGTCTTGCCCACCCCGCCGGGGCCGGTCAGCGTCACCAGCCGGACGTCGCCGAGCAGCCGGCCCACCTCGGCGACCGCCGCGTCGCGTCCCACGAGATCGCCGAGCGGCGCGGGCAGGTTCGTCCGCGCCTGCCGGCCGGGCTCCACCGCGGCGGCGACCGCGCGAACGGGCTCCTCGGCGGCGGCGGCCGGGACGCTCGCGGCGGCGGGGAGGAGGGCGGGGTCCTGGCGGAGGATGGCCTCGAACAGGGCGGTCAGGGCGGGGGACGGGTCGACGCCCAGCTCGTCGGCGAGCCGGTCGCGCAGGTCGCCGTAGGAGGCGATGGCCTCGCTCTGGCGCCCCGCCACGTACAGGGCGCGGAGCTGGACGGCGCGCAGCCGCTCCCGCAGCGGATGGCGGGCCACCAGCCCCGCCAGCTCGCCGGCCAGCAGCAGGTGGTCGCCCGCCGCCAGCCGCGCCTCCGCCTGCTCCTCCAGCACGGACAGGCGCTGCTCGGCCAGCCGCCGCGCCGCGACCCGGGCGAACTCCTCGTCGGCGACGTCCGCGAACGCGGGCCCGCGCCACAGCCCGAGCGCCTCGGTCAGCAGCGCGGCGCGCTCGCGCGGGTCGCCGGCCGGGCGGGCCAGGGTGACCAGGGACCGGAACCGCGCCGCGTCCACCTCGTCGGACGCCTCCAGCCGCAGCCGGTACCCGGCCGCCTGGTACGGCACCCGGTCGCGCCCCAGAGCCGCGCGCAGCCGCGACACCTTGGCCTGCAACGCGTTGCCGGCCCGGCCCGGCGGCTCGTCGCCCCACAGGTCGTCGATGAGCCGGTCGGCCGACACCGGCCGCCCCTCGTGGACGAGCAGGTCGGCGAGCAGGGCCCGGACCTTGCTCTCGAGGATCTTGACGGGACTCCCCTCGTCGTCCCACACGGCGAGCGGGCCGAGTACTGCGAACCGCATGGGAGAACCGTACACACGCGCCGGAGGAGGACCGTCAGCAGACCGTCAGGATCCCCGCAGCGCCCGGATGCAGAGTTCGGTCACGGATCACGGCGATCCACCTCGCACAGATCGGAAGCACTGACATGTCCGGCACGTCACCCCTGTTCCAGCCCACGACGCTCGGCTCGCTGAGCCTGCCCAACCGCCTGGTGATGGCGCCGATGACGCGCAACCGCGCCGCCGCCGACGGCACGCCCACCGACCTCATGGCCGAGTACTACGCCCAGCGGTCGGCCGCCGGGCTGATCATCGCCGAGGCCACCACGCCCAACGCCGTCGGCCAGACCTACCCGAACATCCCCGCCCTGCACCTGCCCAGGCACGTGGCCGGCTGGCGGCGGGTCACCGAGGCGGTCGCCGAGGCCGGTGGCCGGATGTTCGTGCAGCTGCAGCACGGCGGCCGGATCGGCCACCCGGCCGCTCTACCGGCGGCTGCGCGCCGCCTGGCCGGGCGCCCTGATCGCCAACCCGGCCCAGCCCTGGCCGGGCCCGCTGCCCGCCGACGGCGGCCGGCGCGAGGCGGAACGGCTGCTCGACGCGGGCGCCGACCTGGTGTCGCTGGGACGGGCCTTCCTGGCCAACCCCGACCTGCCCGACAGGCTCGCCGCCGGCGCCCCGCTCAACCCCGTCCGCATCGAGCACTGGTACGGCGGCGACCACACCGGCTACACCGACTACCCGATACTGCGCCAGCCCGCACTGGCCTGAAACCACCTTCTCGTACCGGCGGCGTGTGCCGCGGCTCCCAGCCGTGGCCACGCCGCCTTTTGGCCTCTCCGACCTGCGGTGACATCCCCGATCTCGCTCCTCACGCGGCCTTTGGGACGGCCGTCGCCGGGTCCGGAAGGCGGTCTTGACAGACGCTCTCTTTACGGTCAAATTAGGCAAGGCTTACCTAACTAAAGCATTCGGGGAGGACGTGCCGCAATGGACGGGATCGACGGCGGGATCGCCTTGGTGACCGGCGCGGCCCGCGGCATCGGGGCGGCCGTCTGCGCCGCCCTGGCCGGGGCCGGGGCCGTGGTCGCCGCTGCCGACCTGCGACCGGTGACCGGCGGCGACGGGCGGCCGTACCGCGTGGACGTGCGCGACCCCCACGACGTCGAGCGGGTCGTCGCGGCGGTCGAGCGGGACCTCGGCCCGATCGCGATCCTCGTCAACACCGCCGGCGTGCTGCTGCCCGGCGAGGTGGACGACACCGGCGACGACCACTGGAGGCAGAGCTTCGCCGTCAACGCCGACGGCGTCTTCCACGTCTCCCGCGCCGTCGCCCGCCGCATGACGCCGCGACGGCGGGGCGTGATCGTCACCGTCGGCTCCAACGCGGCCGGCGTGCCGCGCGTCGGCATGGCCGCCTACGCGGCCTCCAAGGCGGCGGCCCGGATGTTCACCCGCTGCCTCGGCCTGGAGGTCGCCAGGCACGGCATCAGGTGCAACGTCGTCTCGCCCGGCTCGACCGACACCGCCATGCTGCGCGCCCTGTGGGACGGCGCCGACCCCGACGAGGCGCTGTCGGCCACCCTGCACGGCGACCCGGCCGCCTTCCGCGTCGGCATCCCGCTCGGCCGGGTGGCCGACCCGGCCGACGTGGCCGACGCGGTGCTGTTCCTCTGCTCGGAACGGGCCAGGCACATCACCATGCACGACCTCCTCGTGGACGGCGGCGCCACCCTCCGCGCCTGACCCGGCCGTACCGCCCCTGAGCCCACCCCCTACGAGCCCGGACCCCGCATCGGGGCGAACCAGATCGGACCGATCGAGATTGGACCTCCATTGCATCTGCTGACAACCGCGGCGGATCCGCTCGCGGGCTACGACCGCGCGGAGTCGGTGCTGTTCGCCTCCGCCCGCGGCACGCTGCTCACCCGCGGGGTGCGCGGCGTCGCCGCCGGCGACCTGGCCACGCTGGCCGGCAGGGTGGACGGCCCGGCAGCCGGGGCCATCGGCTTCGACGGCGCGGCCCACCTGATCCTGCCCGAGTCCGAGACCTGGTCGCCGCCGCTGCCGCCGGGCGCCGCCCCCCTGGTCAGCGGCGGCTGGTGGAGCAGGCGGGTGCCCGAGCCGGCCGCGTACGCCGCCGCGGTGCGCAGGGCGCTGGCCGAGCTGGAGCGCGGCGGCCTGGCCAAGGTGGTGCTCGCCAGGACCGTGGAGCTGCGCTCGGACGAGCCGATCGACCTGCCGGGGCTGCTGCGTCCGCTGCTCGGGCACGGCTACTCCTTCGCCGCGCCGCTGCCGGGCGGCCGCACGCTCACCGGCGCCAGCCCCGAGCTGCTGGTCTCCCGCCACGGGCGCGCGGTGGTCAGCAACCCGCTGGCCGGCTCGGCGGCCCGCTGCGCCGACCCCGCCGAGGACCGGCGCAGGGCCGCCGCGCTGGCCGCCTCCGCCAAGGACCTGCGCGAGCACCGGCTGGTCGTGGAGGCCGTCGCCGACGCGCTCGCGCCGTACTGCGCGGGCCTGCAGGTGCCCGTCACGCCCGAGCTGACCTCCACCGAGACCATGTGGCACCTGTCCACCCGCGTCACCGGCACGCTGCGCGACCCCGACACCCGCGTGCTCGCGCTGGCCGCCGCCCTGCATCCGACGCCCGCCGTCTGCGGCACGCCCGAGTCGTGGGCGCGGCGGATGATCGAGGAGCTGGAGCCGTTCGACCGCGGCTTCTACGCCGGGCTGGCCGGCTGGACCGACGCCGCCGGCGACGGCGAGTGGGCCGTGGCCATCCGCTGCGCCGAGGTGGCCGAGCACACCCTGCGCCTGTACGCCGGCGCCGGCATCGTCACCGGCTCCGACCCCGAGGCCGAGCTGGCCGAGACCGCCGCCAAGTTCCGCACCATGCTGCGCGCCCTGGGGGTCTCCGATGCCCTGGCCTGACCACCCCAGACAGGCCGGAAGACGGCCGCGCGCCCCCTTCCACCCGCCGCGGTCCCGGGAGGTGCGGCGTGCACTGGTCTGAGGAGGAGGCCGCGCGGTACCGGGCGGCCGGTTACTGGCGGGGCGAGACGTTCGGCGGCCTGCTGCGCGACCTGGCCGCCGCGTACGGCCCCCGCCCCGCCCTGATCTCGCCCACCTCCCGCTGGACCTTCCGCGACCTGGACGAGCGCGCCGACCGCCTGGCCGCCGGGCTGCGCGCGAGCGGCATCGGCCGCGGCGACCGCGTCGTGGTCCAGCTCCCCAACGTGCCCGAGTTCCACCAGGTGTGCTTCGCGCTGTTCCGGATCGGCGCCTGGCCGGTGTTCGCGCTGCCCGCCCACCGCTCGGCCGAGATCTCCTACTTCTGCTCCTTCACCGAGGCCGCCGCCTACATCTGCCCCGACGACGAGCACCGGGCCTTCGCCCCCGGCACACCCGCCCACGTCCTCGGCGAGCTCCCCGAGGCCGACCCGGACGAGGACGGTCCGGACGAAGGCGACCCGAACGAGAGCGGCCCGCACCGCCCCGCGCCCGGCGACGTCGCGTTCCTGCAGCTGTCCGGCGGCAGCACCGGCCTGCCCAAGCTCATCCCGCGCACCCACGACGACTACATCTACAGCTTCCGCGCCAGCGCGGAGATCTGCGCGCTGCGGCCGGACAGCGTCTACCTGTGCGCGCTGCCCGCCGCGCACAACTTCCCGATGAGCTCGCCCGGCGTGTTCGGGGCGCTGAGCGCCGGGGCCGCGTCCGTGCTGGCCCCCGACCCCAGCCCCGGCACCTGCTTCCCGCTCGTCGAGCGCGAGCGCGTCACGATCGCGGCCCTCGTCCCGCCGCTCGCCCTGGTCTGGCTGGACGCCGCCGCCGGCACCGGCCACGACCTGTCCAGCCTGGAGGTGCTCCAGGTCGGCGGCGCCAAGTTCAGCCGGGAGGCGGCCAAGCGGGTGCGGCCCGAGCTCGGCTGCACGCTCCAGCAGGTGTTCGGCATGGCCGAGGGCCTGGTCAACTACACCCGCCTGGACGACGACGAGGAGACCATCGTCGCCACCCAGGGACGTCCCATCTCGCCCGACGACGAGATCCGCGTCCTGGACGACGACGGCCGCGACAGCGACCACGGCCACCTGCTGACCCGCGGCCCGTACACCATCCGCGGCTACTGGCGGGCCGAGGAGCACAACAGGACCGCCTTCACCGACGACGGCTTCTACCGCACCGGCGACATCGTCCGGCGCACCCCCACCGGCCACCTGGTCGTCGAGGGACGCGCCAAGGACCAGATCAACCGGGGCGGCGAGAAGATCGCGGGCGAGGAGGTCGAGAACCACCTGCTGGCCCACCCGGCGGTCCACGACGCCAGCGTGGTCGCCGTGCCCGACCCCTACCTGGGGGAGCGGGCCTGCGCCTACCTCATCTGCCACGGCGACCCGCCCGGCAGGGCCGAGCTGCGCGCGTTCCTGCGCGGGCGCGGCATCGCCGCCTTCAAGATCCCTGACCGGTTCGAGTTCGTCGACGCCTTCCCGCAGACCGCGGTCGGCAAGGTCAGCAAGCGCCACCTCCGCGAAAGGACATGACATGCCGATCCCCAGGATCGAACCGTACGCCATGCCGTCCGAGCTCCCGGCCAACCGGGTGGACTGGCGGCCCGACCCGCGCCGGGCCGTGCTGCTCGTGCACGACATGCAGAACTACTTCCTGCGCGCCTTCACCCCCGGCCGCTCGCCGATGGTCGAGCTGATGGCCAACGTGCTGGCGCTGCGCGAGCGGTGCGCCGAGCTGGGCGTGCCCGTCGTCTACTCCGCTCAGCCCGGCGCCCAGAGCGCCGAGCAGCGCGGCCTGCTGCTGGACTTCTGGGGCACCGGCATCGGCGCCGACCCGCGCGAGGCCGCGATCGCCGACGAGCTGACGCCCGGCGACGGCGACGTGCTGCTCACCAAGTGGCGCTACAGCGCCTACCAGCGCACCGGGCTCGCCGAGCTGATGGCCGGGCAGGGCCGCGACCAGCTCGTCATCTGCGGCGTGTACGCCCACATCGGCGTGCTGATGACCGCCTGCGAGGCGTTCATGCGGGACGTGCAGGCGTTCGTGGTCGCCGACGCCGTCGCCGACTTCTCCCGGCAGCACCACGAGATGGCCCTCACCTACGCCGCCGAGCGGTGTGCCGTCACCACCACGACCACGCGCGTCAGCCGCGCCCTGTCGGGGGCGGTGGCCGGTGTCTGAGACCGAGGAGCGCCTGCGCGCCCAGATCGCCGGCCTGCTGTACGTCGAGCCCGCCGAGCTCGGCCTGCACGACGACCTGCTGGACGCCGGCCTGGACTCCATCAGGGTGATGACGCTCATCGAGGCGTGGAAGCGGGAGGGCCGCGACCTCGGCTTCCCCGACCTCGTGGACCGGCCCACCATCGCGGCCTGGGCGGAGCTGCTCGCGTGACCCTGCAGACCATGCCGCTCACGGGCGCCCAGGCCGGGATCTGGCTCGCCCAGCGCCTGGACCCCGCCAACCCCATCTACAACGCCGCGGACCGCATCGACCTGCGCGGCCCGCTCGACCCCGCCCTCTTCGCGCGGGCGCTGGAACGCTGCCTGGCCGAGGCCGAGCCGCTGCGCCTGCGCTTCACCGCCGAACCCGCCCAGTACCTGCCCGACTACGACTCGCTGCGCGGCTGCCTGACCGTGCTGGACCTGCGCGGCGAGCCCGATCCGGCGGCCGCGGCGGACGCCTGGATGCGGGCCGACCTGGCCACACCTGTGGACGTCGTCACCGGCCCCCTGTCGCGGCACGCGCTGCTGCGCCTGGCCGCCGACCACCACGTCTGGTACCTGCGGGCCCACCACATCCTCATCGACGCCTACGCCCTGTCGATGCTGGTCGGCCGGACCGCCGACATCTACACGGCGCTGGCCGACGGGCTGGCGCCCGGGGCGGGGCCGTTCGGGTCGATGGCGGCGGTGCTGGCCGAGGAGGAGGCGTACCTGGCCTCGGAACGGCGGGGCCGCGACCGGGCGTACTGGCTGGAGCAGCTGGCCGGCGCCCCGGAACCCGCCGGGCTCGCCGGGACCCCCGCGCTGTCGGCCCGCGAGGTCGTCCGGCGGCGCGCCCCCCTGCCGCCCCTGCCCCGGTGGGACGACCTCGCCCGCGCCGCCCGCGCCACCTGGGCCGACGTCGCCACCGCCGGCCTGGCCTGCTACGTGGGACGGCTCACCGGCGGCACCGACGTGCTGGTCGGGCTGCCGCTGATGAACCGCACGGGGGCCGCCGTACGCGTGCCGTGCCTGACGGTCAACGTGCTGCCGGTCCGGCTCGACGTACGGCCCGGCCGCACGGTCGGCGAGCTGGTCGGCCAGGCCGCCCGCCGGATCGCCGAGGCCCGCCGCCACGGCCGCTACCGCATCGAGGACCTGCGCCGCGACCTGGGCCTCGGCGGCACGTCGCGGGCCCTGTTCGGCCCGCTGCTCAACATCAAGCCGTTCCCGGCGGAGACGAAGTTCGGCAACGCGACCGGCACCGTCACCAACCTGGCCGCCGGCCCGGTGGACGACCTGGCCGTGGCCCTCCTGCCCGACGGCGACCGCCTCACCCTGGAACTCGACGGCAACGCCGCCCGCTACGACCCGGCCGCCCTGGCCGCCCACACCCGGCGCCTGGCCGGTTTCCTCACCACCCTGACCGGCGCCTCCCCGGACACCCCGCTCGGCCGCCTCCCCCTCCTCACCGGCGAGGACCGCGCGGCCCTTCCCGCCGGGGCCGCGCCGCGGACCGGCCGCGCCGGGCGGACCGCCGGGCGGACCGCCGGGCGGACCGCCGGGCGCACAGTGGTGGACGCCTTCCTGGAACGGGTCCGGCTGACGCCCGCCGAGACGGCCCTGGTGTGCGACGGCGACAGGCTCACCTACGAGGAGCTGGGCGCGCGGGTGGACCGGCTGGCCCGGCGGCTGGCCGCCGGCGGCGCGGGCCCGGAGCGGGTCGTGGCCGTCGTCCTGCCGCGCTCGGCCGACCTGGTGGTGGCGCTGCTGGCGGTGCTGCGGAGCGGCGCCGCCTTCCTGCCGGTCGACCCCTCCTACCCGGCGGAGCGGCGCGCCCTCATGCTGGCCGACGCCGGCGCGTCCGTCGTGCTCACCCCCGGCTGGGCCGGGGACGCGCCCGGCACGCCGGACCCGCTGCCCCTCCCCGGGCCGGGCGACGCCGCGTACGTCATCTACACCTCCGGCTCCACTGGCCGGCCCAAGGGCGTCGTGGGCACCCACGGCGGGCTCGCCGCCCTCCTGGACTCCCACCGCGAGCGCCTGTTCCCGGACGGCGGGAGGCTGCGCGTCGCGCACACCGCGTCGTTCTCGTTCGACGCCTCGCTGGACCCGCTGCTGTGGATGATCGGCGGCCACGAGCTGCACCTGCTCGGCGACGACCACTACCGCGACCCCGAGGCCCTGACCTCCTACGTCCGCGAGCACGGCGTCGACTACCTGGACCTGACCCCCTCCCATCTGAAGGAGCTGCCCGGCCTGCTGGCCGAGCCGCCGCGCGTCGTCGTGGTCGGCGGCGAGGCCGTGCCCGGCCCGCTGTGGCGGACGCTGCGCGAGCGTACGTTCGCCGTCAACCACTACGGCCCCACCGAGGCCACCGTCGACGCCTACACCTGGCTCGGCGACGGCTCGGAAGGGCCCACCGCGGGCTCGTCGGCGCACGTGCTCGACGACGCGCTGCAACCGGCGCCGCCGGGCGCCGCGGGCGAGCTGTACCTGGCGGGGGAGGGGCTGGCCCGCGGCTACCTGGGGCGTCCCGACCTGACGGCCGAGCGGTTCGTCGCCGGTCCCGGCGGGTCGCGGCTGTACCGGACGGGCGACCGCGCCCGCTGGGCCGCCCCCGGACGGCTGGAGCTGCTGGGCCGGGCCGACGACCAGGTGAAGGTGCGCGGCGTGCGGATCGAGCCGGCCGAGGTCGAGGCGGTGCTGGAGGAGCACCCGTCGGTGGCCGCGGCCGCGGTCGCCGCCCACGCCGGCCGCCTGATCGCCTACGTCGTCCCCACCCCTGCCGGTGAGGACGTCTCGACGGGCGTGGAGCTGCTGCGATTCGCCGCCGCGCGGCTGCCCGCCGGGATGACGCCCGCCCAGGTCGTCACCCTGGAGGCGCTGCCGCGCACGCCCAACGGCAAGCTCGACCGGGCCGCGCTCCCCGCCCCCGAGGCCAGGACCGCCACCGGCCGCGGGCCCGCGAACGCCGCCGAGGAGACCATGTGCGCCCTGTTCGCCGAGGTGCTGAACCTGCCGGCGGCGGGCCCCGAGGACGGCTTCTTCGACCTGGGCGGCCACTCGCTGCTGGCCGCCCGCCTCACCGTGCGGATCAGGGAGACCTTCGGCGCCGCCGTGCCGATCAGGGCCGTGTTCGACGCCCCCACCCCGGCCGGGCTCGCGGCCCGGCTCGGCGTCACCGCCGCCCCCCGGCCGCCCCTGGTCCGGTCCCCGCGGACCGGGCCGGCGGCGATGCGGCCCGACCCCGTGCCGCTGTCGTCCGCGCAGGCCAGGCTCTGGTTCCTGTACCGGATGGAGGGCCCCGACCCGACGTACAACATCCCGCTGGCGCTCCGGCTCGGCGGCGACGTGGACCGCGCCGCGCTGCGGGCCGCGCTCGACGACGTCGTGGCCCGGCACGAGATCCTGCGCACGGTCTTCCCCGAACACGACGGCGTCCCCTGCCAGCGGATCCTGGACCGGTACAGCGTCCCGATGCCCGTCTGGCAGCCGGACGAGCCCGCCGCGGCCATGCGGCGGATCGCCCGCCGCGGCTTCGACCTGGCCGCCGAGCCGCCCTTCCGCGCCCACCTGCTGCGGCTCGGCCGCGACGAGCACGTGCTGATGCTCGTCCTGCACCACATCGCGGGCGACGGCTGGTCGGCGGGGCCGCTGGTCGGGGACCTGCGGGCGGCCTACGAGGCCCGCCGGAGCGGACGG
Organism: Nonomuraea sp. NPDC005730; assembly: GCF_040630865.1. NCBI lineage: Bacteria > Bacillati > Actinomycetota > Actinomycetes > Streptosporangiales > Streptosporangiaceae > Nonomuraea > Nonomuraea sp. NPDC005730. The sequence continues at coordinate 39,542 of NZ_JBEXYK010000021.1, read as the reverse complement.
GCGCCGGCGTTCGGGCCACCGCCCGTCCAGTACGCCGACCACACCCTGTGGCAGCGCGACCTGCCACTGACCGGGCTGGAACACTGGCGGGCCACGCTCGACGGCCTGCCGGACCGGCTCGAACTGCCCTTCGACCGGCCACGGCCCGCCGTGCTGGGCGGCGCGGGCGGCACGGTCCCCGTGGCGTTCCCGCCCGCCCTCATGGCCGAGGTCGAGGCGCTCGCCCGCCGCGCCCGCGCCAGCGTCTTCATGGTGCTGCACGCCGCCCTGGCCGCCCTGCTCACCCGGCTCGGCGCGGGCACCGACATCCCGATCGGCACGCCCGTCGCCGGCCGCGGCGACAGCGCCCTGGACGGCAGCGTCGGCTTCTACGTCAACACCCTCGTGCTGCGCGCCGACACCTCGGGCGACCCGTCGTTCGCCGAGCTGCTGGACCGGGTCAAGGCCGCCGACCTGGCCGCGTTCGACCACGCCGGGCTGCCCTTCGACCGGCTCGTCGAGGCGCTCAACCCGCCCAGGTCGCGCGACCGGCACCCGCTGTTCCAGGTCATGCTCGTCTACCAGGACGCCGCCGAACCGCCCGGCGTCGAGGTCGTCCACACCGGGACGGCGAAGTTCGACCTCACCCTGAACGTCGGCCCGTCCGGCGCCGGCTTCCTGGAGTACAACCGCGACCTGTTCGACCGGGCCACCGCCCGCGCGCTCGCCGGCCGGCTGACCCGCCTGCTGGAACAGGCCGTGGCCGACCCGGACCGGCCACTCGGCGCGCACGACCTGCTCGACGCCGCCGAACGCCGCACCTTGATCGAGGAGTGGAACGGCGACCTGGTCAGCGAGCCCGGCGGCACCCTGCCCGGCCTGTTCGAGGCCCAGGCCCGCCGCGCCCCGGACGCCGTCGCCGTGGACACGTGGACGTACGCCGAGCTGAACGCGCGCGCCAACCGGCTGGCGCACAAGCTCATCGCCCACGGCGCCCGGCCCGGTGCCGTCGTCGCGTTGTCGCTGCCCCGCTCGCCCGACCTGGTGGCGGCGCTGCTCGCGGTGGTCAAGACGGGCGCGGCCTACCTGCCGCTCGACCCGTCCCACCCGGCCGCCAGGACCGACTACATGATCGCCGACGCCGGGCCGGTGTGCGTCGTGGACGCGTCCTGGCTGGGCGACCTCGGCGACTGGCTGGACCACGACCCGGAGCGCGACCTGCGTCCGGGCGACGCCGCGTACGTCATCTACACCTCCGGCTCCACCGGGCGGCCCAAGGGCGTGGTCGTCACCCACCACAACGTCGTCCGGCTGCTGTCGGCCACCGACGCGTGGTTCGGGTTCGGCCCCGGCGACGTCTGGACGCTGTTCCACTCCTACGCCTTCGACTTCTCGGTGTGGGAGCTGTGGGGCGCCCTGCTGTACGGCGGCCGCCTGGTCGTGGTGCCGTACGAGACCAGCCGGTCCCCGGGCGACCTGCTCGCCCTGCTGGAACGCGAGCGCGTCACCGTGCTCAACCAGACGCCGTCGGCGTTCTACCAGCTCATCGCCGCCGACGACGGCCGCGACCTGGCCCTGCGGTACGTCATCTTCGGCGGCGAGGCGCTGGAGCCGGCCCGGCTGGCGCCCTGGCGGGCCCGCCGCCCGGACCTGCCGCGCCTGGTCAACATGTACGGCATCACCGAGACGACCGTGCACGTCACCCACCACGTGCTGCCGCCCGCCGAGCAGCACGGCAGCCCCATCGGGCGCGGCATCCCCGACCTGCGGGTCTACGTCCTGGACGACCGCCTGCGGCCGGTGCCTCCCGGTGTGGTCGGCGAGATGTACGTCGCCGGGGACGGCCCCGCCCGCGGCTACCTCGGCCGGCCCGGCCTGACCGCCGAACGGTTCGTCGCCGACCCCTTCGGACGGCCCGGCACCCGCATGTACCGCTCCGGCGACCTGGCCAGATGGCGCGCCGACGGCACGCTCGACTACGCGGGCCGCGCCGACCAGCAGGTCAAGGTGCGCGGCTTCCGCATCGAGCCGGGCGAGGTCGAGGCGGCCCTGCTGCGGCACCCGTCGGTCGCCCAGGCCGCCGTGATCGTCCGCGAGGACCGGCCCGGCGACCAGCGCCTCACCGCCTACGTCGTCCCGCCCGCCGGGGCCGCCCCGGACGGGGACGACGACGCGGGGGAGGTGCGGGCATTCGTGGCGCGGGCGCTGCCCGGCTACATGGTGCCGGCCGCCGTCGTCCGGGTGCCCGCGCTGCCGCTCACCGTGAACGGCAAGCTCGACCGCGCCGCCCTGCCCGCCCCCGAGGCGCCCATCCGCGGCGGCCGGCTGCCGGACGGGCCGCGCGAGGAGGCGATGTGCGCGCTGTTCGCCGAGGTGCTCGGCCTGCCCCGGGTCGGCGTGGACGACGGCTTCTTCGACCTCGGCGGCCACTCGCTGCTCGCGGTCCGGCTGGTCGCCAGGGTCAAGGAGGTGTTCGGCGCCGAGGTGTCCATCGGCGCGCTGTTCGAGGCGCCGACCGCCGCCGCGCTCACCGCCCTGGCCGAGGGCGGCGCGCGCACCGACCCGCTGCGGATGCTGCTGCCGCTGCGCGAGTCCGGCTCCCGGCCACCGCTGTTCTGCGTGCACCCGGCGGGCGGGCTGAGCTGGTGCTACGGCGGCCTCATCCGGCACGTGCCGGACCGCCCGATCTACGGGCTGCAGGCCCGCCGCGACCACCTGCCCACCTCGCTGCGCCGCCTGGCCGCCGACTACGTGGCCCAGCTCAGGCTGGTGCGCCCGCGCGGGCCGTACCACCTGCTGGGCTGGTCCACCGGCGGGATCATCGCCCAGGAGATGGCGGTGCAGCTCCGGCTGGCCGGGCAGGAGGTCGCGCTGCTGGCCGTCCTGGACGCCTACCCCGCCGAGGGCATGCGCGACCTGCCGCCCTCCGACGCGGCCGAGGCGCTGGAGGCGCTGCTCACGATGGGCGGCTTCGCCCCCGACGCCGCCCTCACGCTGGAGCGGGTGGCGGAGATCCTGCGCCGCGAGTCCAGCCCCCTGGCCGGGCTGCCGGCCGGGACGCTGGCCGAGCTGAAGGACCTCTACCTCAACACCAACCGTCTCGTACGCGCCCTCGACACCCGCCGCTTCGACGGCGACGTGCTGTTCTTCCGCGCCACCGTCGACACGGTGGACGACACCCTGACCGCGGACGCCTGGCGCCCGCACGTCGGCGGCACGATCGAGACGCACGACGTGGCCTGCAGCCACAAGGACATGACACAGCCGGGCCCGATCGCCGAGATCGCCGCGATCGTCGCCGCCCGTCTCGACGACCTCGACCGGCTCGGCGGCCCTGACCCCCTCGGCGCCGCCGCCAAGACCCAGGAGCACACCCCGTGAACCCCTTCGACGACCCGGACGGCCGGTTCCTCGTCCTGGCCAACGACGAGGACCAGCACTCCCTGTGGCCCTCCTTCGCCGACGTCCCCGACGGCTGGTCGGTGCGCTTCGGGCCGGACGGCCGGGCCGCCTGCCTGGCCTACGTCCAGGCGTCCTGGACCGACCTGCGCCCCCGCAGCCTGCGCCGGTGAGGGGCCGCGTACTGGCCGCCTACGTCACGGCGATGTGCGTGAGCGGCCTGGACGCGACGATCGTCAACCCGGCGCTGTTCGCCATCGCGGCCGACCTGGGCGTGCCGCCCGCCGCGGCGAACGCCGTGGAGTCGGCGTTCCTGGCCAGCCTCGCGATCGCCATGCCGGTCGCCGGCTGGCTGTGCGACCGGTACGGCGCGTCCCGCGTCTTCCTGGCCGCGCTCGCCGCGTTCACGGCGGCCTCCGGGCTGTGCGCGCTGTCCTGGGACCTGGGGTCGCTGGTGTGCTTCCGGGTGCTGCAGGGCGCGGCGGGCGGCGTGCTGACGCCCGCCGGGATGGCCATGTTGTTCGCCGCCTACGCCCCCGAGGAGCGCATGCGGCTGTCCCGGCACATCGTGGTGCCGACCGCGCTCGCGCCCGCGCTCGGCCCGGTGCTCGGCGGCCTGCTGGCCGACACGCTCTCGTGGCGCTGGGCGTTCCTGGTCAACCTGCCGCTCGGCGTGGCGGCCCTGCTCGCCGGGTCCGCCGCGCCGCGGCCCGCCCCCGGGACGGGCGGCGGCGGCCGGCTGGACGTGCGCGGCCTGCTGCTCGCCGGCGCCGGCTCCGGCCTGCTGATGTACGGGCTGAACCAGGCCGCCGCCGGCATGTCGCCGCTCGCCTGGGCGGCGTTGCCCGCCGGAGCCGCCCTGGTGGGGGCGCTGGCCAGGTCGGCGCGCGGCACCGAGCTGCCGCTGCTGCACCTGGGGCTGCTGGCCGACCGCGGTTTCCTGCGCGGCGCGGCCACCGCCACCCTGTCGGCCGCCGGCCTGCTCGGCATGTTGTTCGCCTTCCCGGTGATGTACCAGGACGCGCTGGCCGCCACGGCCACCGAGGCCGGCCTCGTGGTCTTCCCCGAGGCGCTGGGGCTCATGGCCGCCGGGTTCCTGGTGGACCGCGCCTGCGCCCGCTGGGGCGAGCGGCGGGTGGTGGCGGCCGGGCTGCTCGGCGGCGCGGCGCTGTTCGCGTTCCTCGCGCTGGCCGAGCCGGGGCCCTGGACGCTGCGGGCCGTCATGTTCGCCGTGGGGCTGGTACTCGGGCAGGCCGTGACGGCGGTGCAGGTGTCGGCGTTCACGGCGGTCGGGCCGCAGGTGATGGGCCGGGCCATGACCCTGTTCCAGTCGCTGCGCATGCTCGGCGGCGGGCTCGGCGTCGGCGTGTGCGCGGCGGCGGCGGCCCTGGCCGGGTACCGTGCCGCGCTGCTGGCCGCGGCGGCGTTCCTGCTGGCGGCGTACGGTGCCGCGGTCCTGCTGCGGCCCGCCGCCGTCGTCGCGCGGGAGGCCGGGACTACCGGGTGAGCGCCAGGTCGGCGGCCGTCAACGCGAGCAGGACGGCCGCCTGCACCAGCGCGCGGTCGGCCGCCGGGGCCGCCGCCGCGGCCGCGAACCCCGGCTCGTGCGGCGCGGCCCCGCCCGCCCCGATGTCCAGCATGGGATGGACGGCCGGCACGACGTGCGACACGTTCCCCATGTCCGTCATCGCGAACGGCTCACGCTCCACCGGCGCCGGACGGCCGAGCGCGGCGGCGTTGGCCGCGTACAGACCGGCCAGCGCGGCGTCGTCGCGGAAGTCCAGGTAATCGGGCTCCGGCCGGGTCAGCCGCAGCTCGCAGCCGGTCGCCGTCGCCGCGCCGCGGAAGCAGGACTCCACCCGCGCCCGCAGCTCCGCCAGGTCCGCCGCGGCGGCGGCCCTGATCTCGTAGGAGGCCGTGGACCTGGCCGGGATGACGTTGGGCGCCTCGCCCGCCGAGGTGACCACGCCGTGCACGCGCAGGTCGCGCGGGAGCTGCTGGCGCAGCAGGCCGATCGCCACCTGGGCCAGCGTCACCGCGTCGGCCGCGTTGCGGCCCTCGTGCGGGGCGAGGGTCGCGTGCGCGGCCCGTCCGGTGTACTCGGCGTCCAGGGTGCCGAGCGCGAACGAGCGGAACCGGACGGTCTCGAACGGCCCGGGATGCACCATCATGGCGGCGTCCACGCCGTCGAACACCCCCGCCTCCAGCAGCAGCGCCTTGCCGCCGCCGCGCTCCTCGGCCGGGGTGCCGACGACCTTCACGGTCAGCCCCAGCTCGTCGGCGAACGGGGCCAGCGCCAGGCCCGCGCCGGTCGAGGCGGCGGCGATGACGTTGTGGCCGCAGGCGTGGCCGAGGCCGGGGAGCGCGTCGTACTCGGCGCAGAAGGCCACGGTCAGCGGGCCGGTGCCGCGGGAGGCGGAGAAGGCCGTCGGCAGGCCGCCCGCGCCCGCCGTCACCGCGAAGCCGCCCTCCTGGAGCAGGCCCGCGGTCCAGGCGGCCGCCCGGTGCTCCTCGAACGCGGTCTCGGGATGGGCGTGGATCCGGTGGCTGAGCGCGACCAGTTCGGGGGCGTGGGCCTCGGCGCGGCGGCGGATCGCGTCCCTGACGTTCACAGCCAGCCCGCCGCGAGGTCGGTGAGGCCGTCGGCCAGGCCGCCGAGCCAGCAGGCCGGGTCGTGGCCGCCGTTGTACTCGGTGTAGCTCACCTCGTACCCCTGGGCGGCGAGGGTGCGGGCGAAGCGGCGGTTCTCCTCCAGCAGCATCCACTCCAGCCGGCCGGCCTCGACGTGGAAGCGCACCGGCAGCCGCGGGACGGCGGCGTACCGGCGGGTCAGCCGTTCCGGATCCTCGTCGGGCCACCAGTACGACCCCGACTGCGACAGGACGTTGCCGAACCGTCCGGGCGCGAGGAGCGCGGCGTAGGAGGCGGTCAGCCCGCCGAGGCTCTGCCCCGCGATCACGGTCAGTCCAGGATCGCTCGTCGCCCGCCACGTGCGCCCGGCCCACGGCAGCAGGTCGTCGGCCAGGTAGCGGACGAACGGCTCGTGGCAGGCCAGCTCCCGCAGCCGGGTCGGCCGGTCCACCGAGTCGGGCATCAGCACGACGAGGGGCGGGAGGCGGCCCTCGTTCACCAGGTTGTCCAGGGTGGCCGCGACGCGCCCGGCCCACACCTCGCCGTCCAGCAGCACCACCACGGGAAGGGGACCGGCGGCGGGGCCGGGCGGCGTGTAGACCCACACCCGCCGCCCGCCCGACCGCGCCTCGCTCACCCGGCCGCGCGGCACGCCCGGCCGGCGCTCCCGGTACGGCTGCGGCGGCGCCTGCGGCAGCTCCAGCAACGAGGAGGGACGCCGGTCCGGCGGTCCGGGCACGGTGAGCGGGTTGCCCGGGTCCGGCACGGCCGTGCGCATGACGTGGAGCCAGGAGTCCCGGTCGGTGCCGGGCAGCCGGTCGCAGGGCAGGATCTGGTAGCCGGCACGCAGATCGGCGTCGAGCTCGTAGGTCAGGTGGAGCAGGTCGCTGCCCGGACGGCGGGTCATGACATGTCTGCTGATGTCGCCTGCGTGCCGGTCGCGGTCGGTCATCGTGTTGATCAGCACGACCGCCTGCTCGCCGCGCGACCTGGGCCGCCAGAGGAACGTCACCTTGCACCGGCCGGGCGTGCCGGCGGGCTCGACGATCGGGGTGGTTGCGGGTGTCATGTCACGACCTCCGGTCCGACAGCAGGGTCCACAGCAGGAAGGGGCCGCCCAGGATGCTGGTCACGACGCCCACGGGGATCTCGGCGCCGTCGGCGGCCACGCGCCCGGCCGTGTCGGCGATCACGACCAGCGCCGCGCCGGTGAGCGGCGCGCCGACCAGGGGGAGCCGGGCCGGGCCCGCCAGCCGGGCGGCGACGACGGGCGCGGCCAGGGCCACGAACGCGACGGGCCCGGCCACGCCCGCCGCCAGCCCGGCCAGCACGACGGCCGGCGCCAGCAGGGCGATCCTGGTACGGCCCGGCGCGACGCCGAGCCCGGCGCTGACGTCCTCGTCGAAGCGCAGCACGGCCACCCGGCGGGCCAGCGCGAGCGCGGCCGGGACCAGCACCGCCAGCCCGGCGGCCACGGGCAGGGCGACGGAGTAGCCGCGCCCGGCCAGGCTGCCCACGCTCCAGGAGTGCACGGCCGTGGCCGAGCCGAGCCCCTGCCAGGCCAGCAGCGACTGGGTGAGCGCGCCGGCCAGCGTGGTCAGCGCCAGCCCCGTCACGATGAACCGGTAGCCCTGCCGGCCGACGCCGCCCGAGACGGCGAACACCGCCACGGCGGCGGCCAGCGCGCCCGCGGGGCCGATCCACCAGTGGGCGAACAGCGTGCCCGAGGCGGACACCATGCCGGCGACCATGATGGCGATGACCGCGCCCTGGTTGATGCCGAGCATGTCGGGGGTGGCCAGCCGGTTGCGCGCCAGCGCCTGGGTCAGGCAGCCGGACAGCCCGAGCGCCGCCCCGGCCACCAGCCCGGCCAGCACGCGCGGCAGCCTGATCTCCTGGACGAGCAGCACGTGCCCGCCCTCGCCCGCCCCCGCCAGAGCGCCCAGCGCCTGCCCGGCCGTCATGCCCGACTGCCCGGCCGCGACCGCCGCCACGACGGCCACCGCGGTGACCCCCAGCAGCGCCGCCGCCGCCGCGGACGACCGTACGGGCACCAGCACCGACCAGCCCCGCCCCCGCACGACCCACGCGTCGGAAGGCGACGTCCCACCCGCCCGCGCGGCCCAGCGGGCGAGCCGCCGCCGCGGCGCGCGGGACGGGACGAGGTCGCCGGGCCCGGCGGCCACCGCCCGCGACCTGGCCACCACGACCAGCACCGGCGCCCCCAGCACGGCGACCAGCAACGCCACGGGCGCCTCGTACGGCCGCATGACCACCCGGGCCAGCACGTCGGCCCCCAGCAGCACCACCGCCCCGGCCAGCCCCGACAGCACGATCCGCGGCCCGACCCGGCCTCCGAGCAGTGTCCTGGACAGGTAACCGGCCAGCAGGCCGAGGAAGCCGATCGGACCGGCCACCGCGACCGCCGCGGCGCTGAGCAGCGTCACCGCCACCGTCACCCACAGCCGGGTGCGCCCCGGCCGGTGCCCGAGCGCGACGGCGAGGTCGTCGCCGAGCGCCAGCGCCGCCAGCGGCCGGGCCGCGACCGCCGCCATGACCAGCCCCGCCGTGACCGCCGGCGCGATCGCCAGCACCCGGTCCATGGGGATCCCGGCCAGCGAGCCGAGGATCCAGTACCGGTACTGGTCGAACGTCACCGGGTCGGCCACCAGCACGGCCGTGGTGATCCCGGTGAGCGTGGCCGACAGGGCGGCCCCGGCCAGCACCAGCTTCAGCGGCGAGAGCCGGGCCCCGATCGCGAGCACGACCCCGGTGGCCAGGAGCGCGCCGCCGAGCGCCCATCCCAGGTACGCGCCGCCGGTCTGCGCGCCGGCGGTGACGATCCCGGTCACGACGCCGAGGGCGGCGCCCGCGTTCACGCCGAGCAGCCCGGTCTCGGCCAGCGGGTTGCGGGTGACCGACTGCAGCAGCATGCCCGAGACCCCGAGCGCGGCGCCGACGACGAGGGCGGCCAGCGTGCGGGGCAGCCGCAGCGTGTCCACCACCATCCGCAGGTGGCCGTCCCCGCCGCCGCCGAGCAGGTAGTCGAGGACCTGCCCGGGGGCGACCCGGCCCGCGCCGGTGAGCATGGACGCCGCGCACAGGGCCAGCAGCGCGGCGGCGCCGAGTCCGAAGGCGCGGACTTGCGTAAACATAAGGTAAGGCTAACCTAAAAAAAGGTAAGCCTTTCCTAATTTCTTAGCTCGGGAGCTCGTATGACCCCTCTCCGCAGGGTCGGCGGACTGCTCGTCGCCGCCGCCGCCGTCCTGACCGCCGTGGCGTGCGGCGCGTCCTCCGCACCCGCCTCGCCGGGCGGGTCCGCCGCCGCCGCGCCGGCCGTCCGGGAGGTCAAGGACGCCACCGGCACCCTGATCAAGGTCCCGGCCGAGCCCAGGCGCGTGGTCACCCTCACCCAGGAGGACCTGGACGCCGTCCTGGCCCTCGGCGTGACCCCCGTGGGCATCACCAACGGCCAGGGCATCGACACGCCGCCGGCGTACCTGGCCGACAAGGTGAAGGGCATCCCGGTCGTGGGCAACCTGCTGCAGCCGGTCATCGACAAGGTCGTCGAGGCCCGGCCGGACCTCATCCTCGCCGGCGACCTCCAGGACCAGCAGGTGCTCGACCAGCTCCGCAAGGTCACCCCGGCCACCGTGGTGACGATGGCCCCCACCGACGACTGGAAACTGTCGTTCATGGGCGTCGGCAACGCGCTCAACAAGCTGGACGCGGCCAGGAAGGTCATGGCCGGCTACGACGCCCGCGTCGCCGCCGCCAAGGCCAGGATCAAGCCGGCCGAGGTGAGCATCGTGCGGTGGAACCCGCAGGGCCCGAGCTGGATGGAGAAGCGGCAGTTCGCCGGATTCGTCGCCACCGACCTCGGCCTGACCCGTCCCGCCGCCCAGGACAAGGACGGCACCGCCCACTCCATGCCGCTCAGCCTGGAGGCGCTGTCCGACATCGACGGCGAATGGCTGTTCGTCTCCACGCTGACCGCCGACGGCGAGAAGACGCTCGACGAGGTGCGGCGGACGCCCGCGTTCAAGGAGCTGAAAGCGGTCAGGGCGGGGCACGTGGTGCCGGTGAACGGCTCGGTCTGGAGCACCCGCGGCGCCCCGCTGGCCGCCGGCGTCGTCCTCGACGACCTGGTCAAGGCCCTCAGTGCGGCCTGAACGAGCCTGGTAAGGGAATTTCCCGGCCGGGGCGCGGGTTGGCGGGGGTGATCGTCCGCATCCGATGAGGAGAACCCATGAACGACCACCCCGGTGCCCCGGCCGTCCGACAGCTCCGGCTGGTCGTCGAGGCGGAGGACTACGAGGCGGCGCTGACGTTCTACCGCGACGTGCTCGGCCTGCCCGAGGAGGCCGCCTACTCCTCCGGCGACGGCGCCCGCGTGGCCATCCTCGACGCGGGCCGGGCCACCCTGGAGATCGCGAACCCGGCCCAGAAGAAGATGATCGACGACGTCGAGGTGGGACGGCAGGTGGCGCCCAAGCTCCGGGTCGCCTTCGAGGTGGACGACTCCCGTGAGACCACCGCCCGCCTGGTGTCGGCCGGCGCGGACGAGGTGGCCCCGCCCACGCTCACCCCCTGGCAGTCGCTCAACGCCCGCCTCGACACGCCCGGCGGGCTGCACATCACCGTCTTCCAGGAGCTCGCCACCCCGGAGGAGCGCGAGCAGCTGGACGGCTTCGGCACCTCCTGACCGGCACGTCCCGAGCGGCGGCTCATCCGGCGGTGGGGCGGGCGCGCACGTGCAGGCGCTCGCCCTGCGGGCCGAACAGGGCGAGCACCTCCGTGGGATCGGGGCCGGGATTGGCGAACGCGTGCGGCACGCGGGTGTCGAACTCGGCCACCTCGCCCGCCGTCAGCACCACGTCGTGCTCGCCGAGCAGCAGGCGCAGCCGGCCGGACAGGACGTAGAGCCACTCGTAGCCCTCGTGGGCCTGCTGCTCGTACTCGCCGTGGGGCCAGCCCGGCGGGTAGATCTGCTTGTACGCCTGGATCCCGCCGGGACGCCGGCTCAGCGGGATGTACGTCATGCCGTGCCGCGAGACCGGCCGCAGGTGCACCCGCGGATCGCCGGTCGGCGGCGCGTCGATCAGCTCGTCCAGCGGCACCTGGTGGGCGCGCGCCAGCGACAGCAGCACCTCCAGCGTGGGCCTGCGCCCGCCCGACTCCAGCCGCGACAGCGTGCTGACCGAGATCCCCGTGGCCTCGGCGAGCTGCGCCAGCGTCACGCCCCGCCGCTGCCGCAACGCGCGCAGCCGCGGCCCCACCGCCCGCAGGACCTCGTCGAGCTCCGGTGTCTCGTCCATGCGGCCCAGCTTGCCATTTCGGCAACGACATTTGTCAACCTCGTCGCGCAGGACGCACAGTGTGCCATCGGCACATCTCTGGAGGAACACGATGGACGACAAGTACGACGTGGTGGTCGTCGGCGGCGGGGCCGCCGGGCTGAGCGGCGCCCTGACCCTGGGCCGGGCCCGCCGCAGGGTGCTGGTGATCGACGAGGGCCGGCCGCGCAACGCCCCGGCCGACGGCGTGCACACCTACCTGGGCCGGGAGGGCACCTCGCCGCTCGACCTGCTGGCCGCCGGCCGCGCGGAGGTGGCCGGGTACGGCGGCGAGCTCGTCACCGGCTCCGCCGTGGCGGCCGAACGCCTGGACGCCGGCGGTTTCCGCGTGCGGCTGGCCGACGGGTCCGCGGTCGTGGCGGACCGGCTGCTGGTCACCACGGGCCTGGTGGACGAGCTGCCCGACCTGCCCGGCGTGGCCGAGCGCTGGGGCCGGGAGGTGCTGCACTGCCCGTACTGCCACGGGTGGGAGGTGCGCGACCAGCCGATCGGCGTGCTGGCCGCCGGCTCGATCGCCGCCCACCAGGCGCTGTTGTGGCGGCAGTGGAGCGACGACGTGACCCTCTTCACGCACACCGCCCCGCCGCTCGGCGCGGAGGACCGGGCCAGGCTGGCCGCGCGCGGCGTCACCGTCGTCGAGGGGCGGGTCGCCGGCCTGTCGCCGGACGCCGGCCCGCTCACCGGCGTCACCCTGGAGAACGGCGACGTCGTCCCGTGCCGGGCCTTCGTGGTCGCCCCGCGCTTCACCGCCCGCTCGGCCCTGCTGGCCGGGCTCGGCGTCGAGACGGCCGAGCAGCTCATGAACGGGCACGTCATGGGCGCCCACGTGCCCGCCGACCCGGCCGGCGCGACCGGCGTCCCGGGCGTGTGGGTGGCCGGGAACGTGGCCAACCTGGGCGAGAACGTCATCGGCGCGGCCGCCGCGGGGGTCAGGGCGGCGGCGGCGATCAACGCCGACCTGATCGAGGAGGAGACCCGCCGCGCGGTGGCGGCCGCCGGCGCGCCGGTCTCCGGCGAACGGTTCTGGGACGACCGCTACGGGCAGTCCGAACGCATCTGGAGCGGCAATCCCAACGCGCGCCTGGTCGAGGAGGTCGCGGATCTGGAACCCGGCACCGCGCTGGAGCTGGGCTGCGGCGAGGGCGCCGACGCCGTGTGGCTGGCCCGCCGCGGCTGGCGGGTCACCGCCGCCGACATCTCCGGCGTGGCCCTGGCCCGCGCCGCCGCCCACGCCGCGGACGCGGGCGTGGGCGAGCGCGTCGAATGGCAGCGCCACGACCTGGCCGAGTCCTTCCCCGAGGGCGAGTACGACCTGGTCACCGCGAGCTACCTGCACTCGCCCGCCGAACTGTCGCGCGAGAAGGTCCTGCGCGCCGCCGCCGCGGCCGTCGCCCCCGGCGGCCAGCTCCTGGTGCTCGGGCACGCCGGCCCCCCGCCGTGGGAGCCGGACGCCCGCGTCGAGCTGCCCACGCCCGACCAGGTGCTCGACGCGCTGGAACTGGCCGAGGGGGAGTGGGAGGTGCTGCGGGCCGAGGAGTTCGAACGCGCCCAGACCGCCCCCGGCGGCACGCCGGCCGTCCGCGTCGACAACGTGCTGAGGATCCGGCGGCGCGGCTGACCCGCGCGGTCAGCGGCGGCGCTCGCGCAGGGCGACGGCCACGTTGATCACAGTGAGGGCGACCAGCATGACGATCGCGGCGATCAGCCCGTCCGGCCGGCCCACCAGCGCGATCGTCCCGCCCACACCGAAGATCACCGAGAAGTACGCCAGGCCCGCGGACATCCCCCGGTGGCCGCTGTCCTGGGGCGTGCGCTGGGCGAGCCGCTCCTCGACCTTCCGGTCGATCTCGTGGCCGACCCGCTCCAGGAACGAGTCGACCAGGGCCTGCTCGTAGTCGGGACCCAGCTCCCGGCGCGCGGCGACGGCGGCGCGCAGCTCGTCGTTCGGCAGTTCCGAGGTGCTCATACCATCGGCTCTACGCCCCTCCGGCCCCTTTGTCCAGCCACCGGGACGCGCTGGTCGAGGGCCGTCGTCAGCGGGCCGCGGGCGGCCTCCTCCAGCAGGGCGACGGTGCCGGCCAGGGCGGGGAAGGCGTCGATGAAGGCGTCGACCGGGTGCGGGGCGAAGTCGGCGGGCCGGCGCAGCCCACTCTGCATGCAGGCGACGAACCGCAGGCCCGCGCCGGTGGCCGCCTCGGCGTCGGTGGGGGAGTCGCCCACGTAGAGGCATTCGGCGGGGTCGAGGCCGGTGGCGGCCAGCAGCTCGTCGAAGGCGCGCGGGTCGGGCTTGCCGAAGCGCGTGTTGCCGGCGTGGTAGACCGCCGCGATCCGGCCGTCGAGCGCGTGGCCCGGCGCCATCAGGTGCTCCATCTCGGCCTCGTCGCGCGAGGTCAGCAGCATGACCTCGCGCCCGGCCGCGTTGAGCTCGTCGATCGCGCGCAGGTTCTCCGCCGGGACGACGTCGACCAGCCCGGCCGCCACGTACTCGCGCAGCACGGCGTGATGCAGGGGCAGGTAGGCGGTCAGGTCGAGGCCGGGCGAGCGGAGCGGCATGGCCTCGTGCAGGGACCGGCCCCAGGTCGCCACGTGCACCGCCCTGGACATGGGCCCGTGGCCGAGGCGCGCCAGGACCTCGTTCTCCAGCTCGAAGCACGCGGCCTCGGTGAGGCACAAGGTGTCGTCGACATCAACCACCACGGCACGGATCACAGGCCACACCATAACCGGTGGCCCGGTCGGGAGCCGACGGCGGCGGCGCGCAGCGCGCCCGCCAGGTCCGCGACCGGCCCGGGGCCGGGACCGGGGAGGCGCGAATGATCAACACGCCGACGTCCGGCCTGTGGTGGGACGTCAGCGGCGCCCCTTCGCCGGAGCGGGCCGCCGTCCCCCTGCTCGACCTGGCCCTCGGCCCGGTGGACCCCGGCCACCACGGGGAACTCGCCCGGTTCGGACGGGTTCTGCCGTGGCGGCCGGAGTGGCGGGCGGAGTGGCGGGCGGCTAGTTGATCGTGACGATCGTCCCGGCGCCGTTGGGGTACTCGACGTAGCCGGTGCTGACGCGCTGCGTCGCGCCCGTCCAGGACGCGGTCAGCGTGAACGGCGTGCCGGCGGTCACCTTCGGGCGGGCCGGCGTCACCGTGAGCGCGCCACGCGCGTGGCCCGCCTCCACGATGTCGGCCTGGGCGGTGAACGCCGTGGACGTCGTCCCCGGCAGGTCACCGAGGCTGAGCACGATCAGGGTGTGCCTGCCGGGCCGCGGGCGGGACAGCACGGCGCGGTGGTCGCCGTCCGGGCTGGACACCCATGCCTCGTACTCGCGCCCGCCGGCGCCGTCGTAGACGAGCAGGCCGCCCACCTGGGCCTCCGGGTTCACCGCCTTGATGCGGAACGCGGCGGCCCGGGCGCCCTCGGGCACCGTGATCGGGATCTCGCGGCCGAACACCTCGTCCTGGCTCACCGTGCCGGGCGTCTCGGCTCCCGAGACCGGCCCGTACGGGGTGACCTGGAACTTCCTCAGCCCCGGCGTCACCTCGAAGGAGAGCGAGCCGGTCGCGCCCGCGCCGCGCACCTCGGCGGGCGCCCTGGCGCTCAGCGGCGTGGCCACGATCGCGCTGCGCACGCTGGTGCCCGCCCCGCTCCAGGTGAGCCGGCCGGTGGCGGTCTCGCCGGTGGCCTCGGGCAGCGTCTCCAGCGTGACGGTGAACTCCTTGACCTGGCCGGCCTCCTTGAACACCAGCGTGGACGGCTTGACCTTCGCCCTGAACCCGGGCACCTCGATCGAGGCGTGGTAGACGCCCGGCGTGAGCGCCGTCACCCGGCGGGTGATCGTGCGCGAGCCGAACAGCTCGGCCACCGCGATCGTCGGGTAGTTCAGGTCGGAGGCGGCCAGCGGCGCGGCGCCGGTGCCGGTGGCCACGCCGAGGCCCTCCAGGAACCCGTACCAGTCCTTCGGCCCGGCGTCGTAGACCAGGCCGGGGGTGAACATGCGGGACGGGTCCACGTGCCCCGCGCCCTGCGCGAAGACGTCCGGGGTCCTGGTGTCGTAGGCGGTGGTCATCATGGCCGACTTGATCGCCATCGGCGACATCCGGGGATGCCGGCCGAGGTGGAGGGCGGCCAGGCCGGCGATGTGCGGGGTGGCCATCGAGGTGCCGGAGTAGAAGTCGAAGTCCTTGCCGTCGTTGCCCGGCGGCGCCACGGCGGCCAGGATCGCCGCGCCGGGGGCGGTGACGTCCGGCTTGAGCAGGTCGC
This sequence comes from Nonomuraea sp. NPDC005730, assembly GCF_040630865.1. NCBI lineage: Bacteria > Bacillati > Actinomycetota > Actinomycetes > Streptosporangiales > Streptosporangiaceae > Nonomuraea > Nonomuraea sp. NPDC005730. The sequence goes on along the minus strand of NZ_JBEXYK010000021.1, from coordinate 23,926 downwards.
CCTTGGCGGACAGGGCGGGGCCGCGCGAGGAGAAGCTGGTCACCTCGGGATAGGCCACGCCGTCGGCGGGGGCCGGGAGCAGGGTGGCCGTCGCGCCCGGCGTGGCCGCGTACGTCGCGATCCTCCCCGCGTCGGGCGCGTCCACGTGCACGGTCGGCACGGCGTGCAGGTCGGCGTCGGTGGACTGGGGGGTCGGGTTGCCCAGCACCATGCCCACGCCGCCGGCCCGCCTGACCTCGGCCGACTTGTCCACGCGGGGTGTCGTCCCGCGCGCGCAGTAGACGATCTTCCCGGCGGCCTTGGCCGGGTCGAGCGAGCCGGCCGCACACACCTCGGCGTCGGCGTCGGCCGCCTGGCCGGTCTTCACCGACACGGCGGTGACCAGCGGCACGGGGCCGAGCGGCGCGACGACCGAGGTGCTGATGCCCCGGTAGGCGGCGCCGTCGCCGAGCCGGACCTCGCCCCGGCGGGGCGCGATCGTCCCGGCGGCGACGGTCGTCGTCCAGGGCGCGGTGTTGTCCAGCGTGGAGGCGTCGGGGCCGGAGTTGCCGCCGGCGGTCGCGACGAAGACGCCGGCCTGGGCGGCGGCCAGGAAGGCGAGCTGGATCGGGTCGTCGGCGGCCGATTCCGACATCGCGCTGCCGATCGAGTAGTTGATCACGTCCACACCGTCGGCCACCGCCTGGTCGATGGCCGCGATGAGGTCGGAGCTGAAGCCGCCCGTCGTGCCGCCGTCCTTGCCCTGCCACAGCGCCTTGTAGACGGCGATCGCCGCGCCCGGCGCGACGCCCGAGACCGTGCCGAAGTCGATGCCGTTCGCGGCGGCCGGGACGCCGTGGTTGCCCGCCGCGGTCCCGGCGGTGTGCGAGCCGTGGCCCTGGGCGTCGCGCGGTGAGGCGAAGTCGTCACGCTGCTCCGGCGGGGTCTGCCGGAGCCACTGCTCGCCGAAGTAGCGGGCGCTGACCAGCTTGCCGTTGCACAGGTCGGCGGTGAAGCGCTCGCCGGTCTGGCAGAGGCCGGTGAACGTGGCGCCGTCGGCCTTCGGCATGACCGTGGCGCCGTCCTTGAGATAGGGACGGTACGGGTCGGCGCCGGCGGGCGGCTCGGTGCCGAGGGCCGGGCCGGCGAAGGACGGGTTCTCCGGCCAGATGCCGGTGTCGACGACGCCGACGACCACGCCCTTGCCCGCCTTGCCCGTGCCGCCGAGTGCGGCCCACAGGCCGCGGTCGCCGGACAGGCGCAGGAAGTCGGTGGAGTTCCGGTCGTCCAGGGCCTTGTGCAGGACGTCCGGGGTGACCGACAGCACGCCCCGGCCGGCGTGCAGCCGCAGGGCCTGGGCGGGGGTGAGGTCGGCGGTGAAGCTGTTGGAGGCGACCACGTGGTGGGCGGTGGCGGACGCGCCGACGCTCCGGGCCACCTCGTCCTGCCGGGTGGTCAGGCGGTCGCGGTAGCGCCTGGCGTGGGGGCTGGTGGTGTCCACCTTCCTGCCCTTGCCGCCCCTGGTGGGCGCGATGCCGGTGACGCCGCCGTCGTAGGTGGCCAGGGGCGACTCGGTCAGGGTGACGACGTAGGGGGAGGGGGCGGCGGCTGCTGTGGAGGCCGCTGCGGAGGCGGCCGTGGGCCGGGCCACGGCCGGGACGGCGGCGGTGACCGCCAGCGCGGCGGCCAGTGCCAGTGCGCGGTGAACGCGGGTGTTGCGGGACATTGCTCCTCAAGGGGGACGAGCCTGGTCACCCGTCCGGGGAGGATCACCGGAGGGCCGCCATGGAGTCAAGCGTCCAGTGGAGATCAGTGTCGAGATATAGTGCTGACATTTTCGGCCACGTGACCAAAAACGACATTTTCGGAAGGTGTTTTGTGGCGGACGGCTCTGTGCTCGGCGCGGTGGGCCTGTCGGACTTCGACGAGCGGCTGTACCGGCTGCTGCTGCGCGGACCCGGCCTGCCCACGGCCCAGGCCGCGGCCGCGCTGGAGACCGGCCCCGCCCGGGTGCGCGCCGGGCTGGCCCGCCTGGCCGACGCCGGGCTGCTGCGCCGCACCGGACCCGGCCGGTACGAGGCCGTGCCGCCGGAGGCGGCGATCGAGTGGCTGGTGGACCGCCGGCGCCTGGAGACCGAGGCGCGGCTCGCGGCGGTCCGGACGGTCGTGTCGGACTTCGCCCAGCTCTACCACTCCGGCCGGATGGGCTCCGGGCCCGCCGGCGTCGTGGAGGTCCTGGCCGGCGAGGAGGCCGTCAAACGGGTGATCACCGAGCTCCAGCGGACGGTCGGCGTGGAGCTGCTCGGCTTCGACCGCCCTCCATACGTGGGACGCCCCGACGACTCCCACGACACCAACGAGTCGGAGCTGGACGGCACCCGGCAGCTGCTGGCGCGCGGCGTGGACATCCGGGTGGTCTACTGCGCCGAGTCCCTGGACCGGCCCGGCCGCCTGGAGACCCTGATCCGGCTGGCCGAAGAGGGCGAGCGGTCCCGGTTCGTCGCGCACCTGCCGTTCAAGCTGCGCATCGCCGACCGCAGGATCGGCCTGTTCCCGCTGGTGGACGGCGTCTACGACAACATCGCCCTGCTGCACCCCTCCCGGCTGCTGGACGCGCTGGTCGAGCTGTTCGACGTCTACTGGGAGCGCGGCCGGCCGCTGGCCGGGCTGCCGCAGGCGGCTCAGGAACGCCCGGCGGAGGCGGACCTGCTCGTGCTGCGCCTGCTCAACGCCGGGCTCAAGGACGAGGCCATCGGCCGCCACCTCGGGGTCAGCCCCAGGACGGCCACCCGCAAGATCGCCGCCGTGGTGGAGAGCCTCGGCGTGACCAGCCGCTTCCAGGCGGGCGCGGAGGCGGCCGCCCGCGGCTGGCTCTGATCCCATATCGCCGCACTTCGGTCGATCTTCGCTTACTGTGCATCTCGGGGGGTGCGCTGCGGGAGAATGTTCCTCGCCGCGCGCCGGTGCACGGCCAGCGGGGAACGACGGGGGAACACGGAGGATGACGTCGAGGATGAGTGCTCAGACGCAGGAGCATCTCGGCCCTTACCGGGTGATCAGAAAGATCGGCGAGGGTGGCATGGGGGTCGCCCACCTCGGTCTCGACGGCGCGGGTCGCCAGGTCGCGATCAAGGTGCTGCATCCGCACGTCGCCGCCGACCTCAAGGCGCGCGACCGCCTGGTACGCGAGGTGGAGACCATGCGCCGGGTGCGCAGCCGGTACGTCGCCGAGGTCGTCGACGCCGAGTTCGACGCCCACCGGCCCTACGTCGTGACGCGCTTCGCCGATGGTCGCACGCTGGAGCAGGCCGTCCTGACCGACGGCCCGCTGGAGGCCCGCGCGGTCGTCAGGCTCGCGCAGGGGCTGTGCCAGGCGCTGGTCGACATCCACGCGGCCGGCGTGATCCACCGTGACCTCAAACCGGCCAACGTCATGCTGGTCGGCGGCGAGCCGCTGGTCATCGACTTCGGCATCGCCCACCTGGTCGACGCGGCCCGGCTGACGCAGTCGGGCATGTTCGTCGGCACGCCCGGCTACCTGGCGCCGGAGATCATCCGGGCCTCGCAGGTCACCCCGGCGGCCGACGTGCACGCGCTGGCCTCGACGGTGTTCTTCGCCGCCACGGGGCTGCCGCCGTTCGGCACCGGGTCGTTCGAGGCCGTCTGCTTCAACACCATGGAGGGACGGGCGCGGCTCGACGAGGCGCCCGCGTGGCTGCGCGGCTGGCTGGCCGGCGCGCTGCGCGTCGACCCGGCCGCCCGGCCCGTCGCCCGGGAGCTGCTGCGGCAGGCCGGGGCGCTCGACCCGGGCGACCGCCCGTTCGTGGCCGAACGGCCCGGCGCCAGCACGCTCACCATGGACGCCGTCTCCGCCCTGCTCCCGCCGGTCGAGTACGCGCCGCGCGGCCACCACGAGCAGCCGGCGCCGCCCGCCCCGACCGTCCACGCGGACCGGCAGTGGGAACGCCCGCGGCCCGCTCCCGCGCCCGCCGCCCCCGCCGAGCCCTTCGACCTGCGGCGGTTCGTGACCAGCAGCGCGTTCGTCGGCGTGCTGGCGCTGGTGACGCTGTCGGCCACGACCGTCGTCACGCCGGTCGTCGGCGGCCTGCTGGCGGTGGCGCTCTCGCTGGCGCTGCGCGTCGCCGACCACTTCCTCTCGGAGGAGCGGCCGACGCCGGCCCGCGCCGCGCTCGTGGCCATGGGCAACCTGCTCCTGTCGCTGGCCGTCGGCCTGGGCGTGGCCGGCCTCCTGGAGGCGGCCGGGTCGAGCACCAGCCACGCCGAGGCCCTGGCCGCCGGCGGGTTCACGCTGGGGCTGTTCGTGCTGCCCGGCGCGGCGCCCGCGCGGCGCAGGGCGGCGCGCGTGCTGGCCCGCCTCCTGCCCGGCCGCAGCGCGACCGTGGTGACGGTGGCCGTCATGGGGCCGGTCGCGCTGCTGGCCACGATCGCGGCACTCCTCCAGGGCTGACCGGCCCACTTCTCATCGGCCCAGCTCACCGGCCGGCCGCCGGTGGCCCTGGGCGGCTCTCCGGCGTCGAAGATCATTCGGGGTGGCGTACGGCTGGACACCGCGATGTTCGACGTGCTCAGAATGGGCCTCGTGACGCCTTCGACCGGGCACGTCGTCAGGAACCCGCTCACCGGGCGGGCCGAGCGGCCGCTCGCGCCCGTCGGTCCCGACCGGCTGGCGGAGATCGCGGCCGGGCTGCGCGCGATGGCCCCCGCCTGGCGGGCCCCTGACCGGGCCGCCGACCGGGGTGAAGTGCTGGCCGCGTTCGGCCGGGCGCTGGCGGCCGACGACGAACTGCTGGCCGCGCTGGTGGCAGACACGGGCCGGGAGGCCGAGTCCAGGCTGGAACGGCAGCTCACGGCCGGGCTCGCCGAACGATGGGCGCGCCAGGCCCCCGCGCTGCTCGCGCCCCCGCCCGAACGGCCGGCCGCGCTGCCGGGGATCGTCGTGGGCGGCGACGCGGTGCCGTACGAGCTGGCCGGGGTGATCAGCCCCTGGAACTTCCCGCTGCTGCTCGCCCTGATCGACGCGGTGCCCGCGCTGGCGGCCGGTTGCGCGGTGCTGGTCAAGCCGAGCGAGGTGACGCCGCGCTTCATCGAGCCGCTGATGCGGCTGGTCCCCGCCGGGCTGCCGTTGCGGCTGGTCGAGGGGGCCGCCGAGACCGGCGAACGGCTCGTCGGCCTGGTGGACACCGTCGTGTTCACCGGCAGCGTGCCGACGGGCCGCCGGGTGGCCGAGGCCGCGGCGCGCGCGTTCGTCCCCGCCCACCTGGAGCTGGGCGGCAAGGACCCGGCGATCGTGCTGGCCGGCGCCGACCTGGAACGGGCGGCCGAGGCCGTCCTTTGGGGCGGCACGGCCAACGCCGGGCAGTCCTGCCAGTCGGTCGAGCGCGTCTACGTCGAGCGCGGCGCCTACGACGCCTTCCTCGGCCTGCTCGCCGGCAGGGCCGCGCGGACCCGGCTGACCTGCGAGGGCGGCCCCATCGGGCCGATCATCGACCCCGCGCAGGCCGACGTGATCGCGGCCCACCTGGCCGACGCCGCCGCCAAGGGCGCGCTGACCCACACGGGCGGCGCGATCGAGCGGCACGGCGGCGGGCTGTGGTGCCGTCCCACCGTGCTGTCGCGGGTGCGGCACGACATGCTGGTCATGACGGAGGAGACGTTCGGGCCGGTGCTGCCGGTCATGGCCGTGTCCGGGGCGGAGGAGGCGGTGGCGCTGGCCAACGACAGCGCGTACGGGCTGTCGGCCGCGGTGTTCGCCGCCACCGAGGAGGCGGCGCTGGCCGTCGCGGCCCGGCTGAACGCCGGCGCGGTCAGCGTCAACGACGCCGCGCTGACCGCGCTCGTCCACGAGGGCGAGAAGAACTCCTTCGGCCTGTCGGGGCTCGGCGGCTCGCGCATGGGCGCCGCCTCGATCGGCCGGTTCCTGCGCCGCAGGGCGTACCTGATCAACCGGTCCGGGGCCGCCGACCCGTGGTGGCACCCCAGGGAGGGATAGAGCATGGGACTGCGTGCCGAGATGCCGCTGCTGGCCCGCCACGAGGGCGAGTGGGCCGGCGAGTACGTGCACGTCGACAAGGACGGTGCCGTGATCGACCGCCACCACGTCGAGATGACCTGCGCGATCGTCGACGACGCCGGCTACCACCAGACCAACCGCTACCGCTGGGACGACGGCCGCACCGAGGTGCACGAGTTCCCCGGCACGTACCTGGGCGGCGGCCGGTGCGCGTTCGACACCGAACGGCTGACCGGCCAGTTCTGGGAGCTCGACGACAGCACCATCTACCTGACCTGGCGCTTCAAGGCCGAGGGCGACGACCTGCGGCTGTTCGAGCTGATCGTGCTGAGCCCGGACGGCGCCTCCCGCAGCCGCACCTGGCAGTGGATCAGGAACGGCGAGTGCGTCCGGCGCACGCTGATCGACGAGCACAGGACCGCCTGACATGACCGCCTGCACCGCCCTGGCGCTCCAGATCGCGGCCAGGGCCGTCACCGACCGCGCCGACCTGGCCGCCGCCGTCGGGCGCGTCGCGGAGCGCGTCGGCGGCAGCAAGGCGTGGCTCGGCCCCGCCCTGCGGCTGGTGGTGCTGCCGGAGTACGTCCTGACCGGCTTCCCCGCCGGGCAGGGGCCGGCCGAGTGGCGCGAGAAGGCCGCCCTCGACGTGGACGGGCCCGAGTACCGGGCGCTGGCCGCGATCGCCGCCGACAACGACGTGTTCCTGTGCGTCAACGCCTACGAGCGCGACGAGCACTTCCCCGGCCTGTACTTCCAGGCGTGCGTGATCCTCTCCCCCGCGGGGGAGGCGGTGCTGCGCTACCGGCGGCTGCACTCGCTGTTCACGCCCACGCCGTACGACGTGTGGGAGCGGTACCTCGACCGGTACGGCCTCGACGGCGTGCTGCCGGTCGCGCGCACCGAGATCGGCAACCTGGCCGCGCTCGCCTCGGAGGAGATCCTGGTGCCCGAGCTGGCCAGGGCGCTGGCGCTGCGCGGTGCGGAGGTGTTCTGCAACCCGACCTCCGAGGCGTACTCGCCCGCCCTGACCCCCAAGGCCGTCGCCCGCCGCGCCCGCGCGGTGGAGAACCTGGCCTACGTCGTCTCGGCCAACACCGCCGGGCTGTCCGGCATCGCGATCCCCGGCGACTCGGTCAACGGCGGCTCGGAGGTGATCGACCACGAGGGCCGCGCGCTGGCCCAGGCCGGCCCGGGGGAGACGCTGGTCGCCGCCGCCGAGCTGGACCTGGCCGCGCTGCGCCGCGCCCGCCGCAGGCCCGGCATGGCGAACCTGCCCAGCCGGGTCAAGACGGGACTGTGGGCGCAGGAGTACGCCGCGCACGACGTCGAACGGCCCGCCGACCTGGACACCGCCCCTGACCGCGGCTTCCACGTCGCCCGGCAGCGCGAGGTCATCGAACGCCTGCACGGCCGGGGCTGAGCGTCAGGCGCGGGCGTAGCGGCGCAGCAGCCCCCGCTCGGCCGCCAGGAAGATCGAGTTGAGCGCCACGCCGAGCACGCCCAGCAGCACGATGCCGGCCCACATGGCCGGGATGTCGAACTGGCTCTGCGCCTCCAGCAGGCGGTGGCCGATGCCCTCGCTGCTGCCGTACAGCTCGGAGATCACCATCATGATCAGCGCCAGCGACACGCTGAGCCGCAGGCCGGCCAGGATCTTCGGCGCGGCCGCGGGCAGCACGACGTGGAACAGGCGGGTGGCCGCCGACAGACGGAAGACCCGGCCGGTGTCGAGGTAGCCGCGGTCGACGTGGCGGCCGCCGTCCATCGAGTTGATCAGTACGGGCCACACGACCCCGTACACGATCGAGGCGAGCTGCATCGGGGTGCCGATCTTGAACAGCAGCAGGAACACCGGCAGCAGCGCCGCGGGCGGCACCGAGCGGCCGAGGTGCAGCAGCGGCTCGGCCAGCGCCGCCAGCCACTCCAGGCGGCCCAGGGCCAGGCCCAGCGCCACCCCGGCCAGCGCGGCCAGCGCCCAGCCCGCCACCAGCCGCCCGAGGCTGGGCAGCAGGTCGGCGACCGCCTCGTCGGTCAGGAACAGCCGGCCCGGCGAGCCGGAGAACCACATCTCGCGCAGCCGCGCCAGGATCGTGCTGGGCGGCGGGAAGTAGACGGCCGCCGCCCGCCGGGCGACCAGCTCCCACAACACCGCCACCACGGGCAGCAGCCAGTGGCGGCGCGCCCACCGCCAGACGGTCGCCACGGGCCCGCCCGGCCCCGGCCGGGTCACGCCGCGACCTGCGCGCGGGCGTGGTGCCAGCGGAACAGCCGCCGCTCGGCCGTGGTGACCAGCAGGTTGGCCGCCAGCCCGAGCAGGCCCGCCCACAGCGTGCCGGCCAGCACCCGGTCGACGTGGTTGGCGCTGCCGGCCTGGAGCAGGAACGTGCCGATGCCGTCGCCGCCCGCGATGAGCTCCACGCTGACGGCGACGATGAGGGTGACCCCGACGGAGATGCGCACGCCGGTGGCGACGAACGGCGCGGCGCTCGGCAGCGAGACCCGCAGCACGACCGCCAGCGGGCCGAAGCCGAAGCTGCGCAGCGTCTCCTTGGCCTGCGGGTCGACGTCGGACAGGCCGTACATGGTGTTGACGAGCAGCGGCCAGCAGCAGGTGTAGACGATCAGCGAGGTCTTGGCGTCGGCGCTGTCGGGGAACAGGAACATGGCCAGCGGGATCAGCGACACCGACGGGATCGGCCGCAGGAACTCCACCAGCGGCCGCGCCGAGCGCTCCACCACCGGGACCGTGCCGAGCAGCAGCCCGGCCGGCACCGCCACCGCGATCGCGATCAGCAGGCCCGCCGCGCACGCGCCGAGCGTGGCCAGCACCTGCGCGTGGAAGGCGCCGTCGGCCGCCAGCCCGGCCGCGGCGGCCAGGACGTCGGAGGCGTACGGCAGCACCCCGGGATCGATGAGTCCGGCCCGCCCCGCGGCCTCGGTCAGGACCAGCGCCCCGGCGACCCCCGCCGCCCCGAGGACCAGCCGCCCGCCCCGCGTGATCATTCCAGGCCGGTCGCGATCTGCGTGCCGACGTCCGGCTTGCTCTTCAGGTAGCCGTAGCCGACGAGCAGGTCGGCCAGCTTCTGGAAACCCTCCCGGGGCGGCTCCATCGAGAAGACGCCGAGCTTCATGGCCGCCGCGCTCGCCGCGTCGATCTGCGTGTACGTCGGGATGACCGCGTCGATCGCCTTGCGGTCGGCGGCGGCGACGCCCTGGGCCTTGGCCAGGGCGCGGTGGAAGGCGGCGGCGGTGCGGGGGTTGGCGGCCAGCCAGGACTCGGACACGCCCCAGCCGTCGATCGGGATGCCCGCGGTCGGGCCCGACATGGTGTCGATCACCTGCGTGCCGCCCGCCTTCTTGGCGGCGGTCAGGAACGGCTCGACCAGCCAGGCGGCGTCGACCTTGCCCGAGGCCAGCGCGCCGAGCTGCTCGTTGAACGGCATCGCCACGTACTTGACGTCGTCGGGGGCGAGCCCGGCCTGCTGGAGGTGGGCGTTGGTGACCGTCTGGCCCAGCGCCTTGAGCACGTTGACCGCGACCGTCTTGCCCTTGAGGTCGGTGGCGGAGCGGACCGGCGACCCCTTGGGCACGACCACGCCCGCGATTCCGGGGGCCGACTCCTGGCTGTGCTGGAACAGTTTCAGCTTGGCCGCACCGGAATCGTTGATGGACAGCAGCGAGACGTAGGAGGTCAGGAACGCGTCCATGCTGCCGTTGAGTATTTTCGGCATGACCGCCTGAGGGGCCTGGATGATCTCGGTCTTGACCGTCAGGCCCTCGGCCTTGAAGAAACCGCGTTTCTCGGCGATGAACAGCGGCGCCGCCGACGGCACCGGCACCACGCCGACGAGGAGCTGTGTCTTCTCCAGCCCGCCGGAACTTCCGGAGCCGCTGGTGGGGGTGGGGGCCGCGCCGCCGCCACAGGCCGTGAGGCCCGCGACGAGGGCCAGCGCGGCGGCGGCATGTGCGATCTTCACGATGCTCTCTCCTGACTGCCGGCGCGATTCCTGGCCGGGCAATGGGAGAATCGCGGCGCGCGCACGGACGGACGCGGGCCCGAATCGCCCGAACCATCCGACCCATTCGGCGCCACCGGAAAGCCCCGCTGCCACGAATGGCGATCGTACAGCAGGAGTCGCGGCCGCCGCCATGAAACAAACCGGGCATTTGTATTGACGGCCCTAACGGTCGGTATAAGTCACGGTAAATCGGTTATTCGTATATATCCGTGGCGATTGCGGGATCAATTGCTGAACTGCGTATCGCCGCCGACGAGGTCGTTGCCGCTCCTTGGGCGTGCCATGAGAGCCGGGTTGAGAGCATGTGGGCGGCAGGACCCGGGCGAGACCGGTGAGGGGGTGGGGGCCCTGCGGCCGCTTCGGCTCTCGGTCCAGGCGCGTCTCATCCTGGCGACCGCCGTGTTGTCGCTCATCGTCTGCACGGCGATCGGCGTCGCCCTCGACCTGCTGATCCACGACAGGATGCGGCAGGACGTCTTCGCCGACACCCAACGGGCCACCACCGAGTGGATCGGCTCGATGGGCACCACCTTCCCGCCCCCGGTCACCACGTCGTACGTCGACCTCATCCAGCTCGTGGACGCCCGCGGCCACGTGGTCGCCGCCAGCCGCGCGGCACGGGGCAGGCCGCCCATCAGCACGCTCTGGCCGCCCTCCGACGACCGCATCCGGCACGGCGTGGCCTGCCGGGAGGACGAGTGCCTGATGTTCACCGCCACCCGGCCCTCGCCGCAGGAGGAGCGGTTCCTGTGGCGTGGCGCGCCCCACGTCGTCTACGCCGCCCGGGTGGAGCCGCCGCTGCTGTCCACCCACCGCCTGGAGATGATCATCATCGCCGGGGGCCTGGCCGTCAGTGCGTTGCTGACCTGGATCGCGGCGTTCCTGATCGGGCGTACGCTGCGGCCGGTCGAGGCGATGCGGGCCAGGATGGCCGAGATCACCGTCACCGACCTGAGCAAGCGGGTGCCCGAGCCGCCCGGTGGCGACGCGGTCGCCGAGCTCGCGCGCACCGCCAACAGGACGCTGGCCCGCCTGGAGGAGGCGGTCGAGCAGCAGCGCAACTTCTCCTCCATGGTCTCCCACGAGCTGCGCACGCCGCTGACCGGCCTGCGCGCCCGGCTGGAGGAGGCGCTGACCTACCCCGACGTGGACGCCCGCGCCGCCCTCCGCGACGCGCTGTCCACCGCCGACCGGTTCCAGGCGATCATCGAGGAGATGTTGCTGCTGGCCCGCGTCCGCACGGCCTCGCCGCACGACCGGGAGCCGGTGCGGCTCGGCGATCTGGTCCGGGAGGAGGTCGCTAGCCGGCGGGCTGGGCTGCTGATCCGCGTGCACGTCGAGGAGGAGCTCCAGGTGCTCGGCAACCGCGTCCAGCTCGGCGAGGTACTGACGAACCTGCTGGTCAACGCCCAGCGGCACACCCGTACGGTGGTCGAGGTCCGGGTGGAGCGCCGCGACGGCCAGGCGGTGGTCTCGGTCCGCGACGACGGCGCGGGCGTCGCGCCCGACGACCGCGAGCGGGTGTTCGACCCCTTCGTCCGCCTGTCGGAGGGACGCCGGCGCGACCCCGAGGGCAGCGGACTCGGCCTGGCCATCTCCCGCGCCATCGCCCGCGCGCACCAGGGCGACCTGGAGATCGAGGACACCCCGGACGGCCCCTGCTTCGCCCTGCACCTCCCGCTGCCCGCCCCCGGGCCGGACGCCCCGCCACGCTAGCGACCGCTGCCGGGAACACGGTTTCAGGTGCCGGGCGGCGGGCAGTCGGGCGGGACCCCGAGACGAGGAGGACCATCGTGCCGACCGCACGAGAGATCATGACCCCGCACGCGGAATGCGTGAGCGCCGAGGAGTCCGTGCTGGTGGCCGCCGAGAAGATGGCCCGCATGGACGTCGGGTCGCTGCCCATCTGCGGCTCCGACGACCGGCTCAAGGGCATGCTCACCGACCGCGACATCGTGGTGAAGGTGCTGGCCGCGGGCAAGGACCCGGCTCAGTGCCGGGCGGGCGAGCTGGCCCAGGGCGAGGCCGTCACCATCGGCGCCGACGACGACGCCCGCGAGATCCTGCGGACGATGGCCGGCCACCGCGTGCGGCGCCTGCCGGTCATCGACGGGCACCGGCTCATCGGGATCGTCGCGCTCGCCGAGGTGGCCAAGTCCGTGCCCGACGCCAAGGTGGGCGACCTGCTCGACGCCCTCACCACGGACTGACCCGGCGCCACGCACTCACCCGGCACCACGGACCGGGCGCCACGAACCGACCCGGCGCCAAGGACCGCCCCGGGCGGCGCGGGCGGCGGGCGCGTCCCTCAGGGGTGCACCGCCGCCCGGCCCTCGCCCGCGTCCTCAGGACGCGGTCACTGGCACCTGCCCTTCAGCCACGCGCTGAACTCCGGCGTGTAGTCGGTGGCCACCCGCCTGGCCCCGCTCGCGAGCGCCGACTTCCACGCGTTCTCGTTCAGCGTCCAGGAGGGCGGCGGCTCCTCCCACTTGGTCATCTCCGGCCAGATCGGGCCGCCGGTCAGCACCTGGCTCAGGCCCGCGGCGGTCACGCGGCTCCTGAGCTCGGCGGCGATCGCGCTGTCGTGGGAGTACAGGATGATCTCCTGCGACCGGTAGTTCTCCTTGACCGGGCCGAGCACCTCGTTCCACGCCTGCGCCCTGATGGTGGCGTTCGAGCTGAGCAGCGACTGGCGGGCCTCGGTCTTGATCTCGACCAGCCCGATCATGCCGGCCGACCTCATCGCGGCCAGCCACTCGCGGAAGGTGTAGACCGTCTCGCCCTTGAACAGGCCGCGCACGATGGTCCGCCCCTTGAGCGCGGTGTCGCCCGCCGCCCACCAGATCTCGGTGATGTCCTTCTTCGTGCCCGACAGGCCCCAGGTCGAGGTGTTGTGCCACATGACTGCCTTGGTGCCGTCCTTGGTGAGCTGGAGGTCGGCCTCGACACCGGCGGCGCCCCAGCCCTTGTAACGCCGTACGGCGGTGGGGTTGTTGGGCTGGCGCACATGGTCCCGCTCCCAGGCGTTCGCGCCGGTCGGGTAGCCGCCGTGCCCGAAGATCTGCGGGCAGGCGGGCAGGGCGGCGGGCAGGGCGGCGGACGGTGAGGTGAGCGAGGAGGCCAGCGTCAAGGCGGCGAGGGAGGCGGCGAGGGGGACAGCCAAGGCACACACCTTTCGATCTTGTGGTTGCCCGCACTCTGCCACATTCATGGACGTTCCGTCCTGGAGGAGCGGCTCGGAGGGCGAGGGCTGCGCAGGCGTGACCCGGGTCGCCGGTACAGTCGTCGGTACCGTGACGGCTTGTGGCAGGCTGCCACGGGAACCGGCGCTCGAACCCTGTGGCGGGGCCTGTTTTTGTGGGATCCACACAAAGCAGGAGCCCCGGCGTGCACTATGCGGACATTGGTGCACGCGGTGGTCATCGAGCACGGTAGAGACAGTGACAGGCGAGGCTCCGGGGACCATCCCGGACTTCGCCTACTTGTACGGGGTACGTGGGAGGCTCAACCGGTGTTCAATCGTGTCGCCATCGTCAACCGCGGAGAGGCCGCGATGCGGCTCATCCACGCCGTCCGGGATCTTTCGGCGGAGACCGGCAAGCGGATCGAGACGATCGCGCTCTACACCGACGCCGATCGCGACGCGACCTTCGTCCGGGAGGCGGACGTCGCCTACCCGCTGGGGCCCGCCTCCGCGCGCCCGTACCTCGACCACGCCGTGCTGGAGCGGGCGCTGACCGAGACCGGGGCCGACGCCGCGTGGGTCGGCTGGGGGTTCGTCGCCGAAGACCCGTCCTTCGCCGAGCTGTGCGAGAAGATCGGCGTCACGTTCGTCGGGCCGAGCGCGGAGGCGATGCGCCGGCTCGGCGACAAGATCGGCGCCAAGCTCATCGCCGAGGAGGTCGGCGTCCCCGTCGCGCCGTGGAGCCGCGGCGAGGTGGCCACGCTCGCCGACGCCCTGCGCGCCGGCGACGAGATCGGCTATCCCCTCATGCTCAAGGCGACCGCGGGCGGCGGCGGGCGCGGCATCCGCATGGTCGCCTCGGCCGACGAGCTGGCCGACGCCTACGAGCGCACCAGCCAGGAGGCCGAGCGGGCGTTCGGCTCGGGCGTGGTCTTCCTGGAGCGCCTGGTCACCGGCGCCCGCCACGTCGAGGTGCAGGTCATCGCCGACGGCCAGGGCACCGCGTGGGCGCTGGGCGTGCGCGACTGCTCGGTGCAGCGGCGCAACCAGAAGATCATCGAGGAGTCCGCCTCCCCGGTCCTGAGCGACGACCAGGCCGACGAGCTGAAGGCGTCGGCCGCGCGGCTCGCCGTGGCCGTCGGCTACCGCGGCGCCTGCACCGTCGAGTTCCTCTACCACCCGGGCGACAAGATGTTCGCCTTCCTGGAGGTCAACACCCGGCTCCAGGTCGAGCACCCGATCACCGAGCTGACCACCGGCACCGACCTGGTCCGGCTGCAGCTGCACGTCGCGGCCGGCGGGCGGCTGGACGGCCCCCGGCCGCGCGAGAGCGGCCACGCCGTGGAGGCCCGGCTCAACGCCGAGGACCCCGACCGCGACTTCGCCCCCGCGCCGGGCCGCATCGCCCGCCTGGTGCTGCCCGCCGGGCCCGGCATCCGCGTCGACACCGGCGTCAGCGAGGGCGACACCATCCCCGCCGACTTCGACTCGATGATCGCCAAGATCATCGCCTACGGCCGCGACCGCGAGCAGGCCCTGGCCCGCCTGCGCCGCGCGATGGCCGCCACCACCGTGATCATCGAGGGCGGCGCCACCAACAAGAGCTTCGTGCTCGACCTGCTCGACCAGCCCGAGGTCGTCGACGCCGTCGCCGACACCGGCTGGATCGACCGCGTACGCGCCGAGGGCCGCCTGGTCAGCCACCGCCACTCCGCGGTCGCCCTGGCCGCCGCCGCGATCGAGGCGTACCAGGACGAGGAGGAGGTCAGCCGCAACCGGCTGCTGGCCACCGCCCACGGCGGGCGCCCGCAGGTGCAGCACGAGACCGGCCGCCCGCTGACCCTCAAGCTCCGCGGCGCCGGCTACCGGCTCACGGTGGCCAGGGCCGGGCAGCGGCGCTTCCGCGTCGGCATCTCCGACGGCGACCTCTCCCACCCGCTCGACGTCGAGATCGACCGTTTCGACGAGCACAGCGGCCGTATCACCGTCAACGGCCGCCGCTTCCGCCTGATGTCGGCCACCCACGGCCCGATCCACCTGGTCGAGGTCGACGGCGTCACCCACCGCATCAGCCGCGACGAGGGCGGCGTCGTCCGCTCGCCGGCGCCCGCGCTGGTGGTGGCGACGCCCCTGTCGGCCGGCGACGAGGTCGAGGCGGGCGCGCCGATCCTGGTGCTGGAGAGCATGAAGATGGAGACGGTGCTGCGCGCGCCGTTCCGCGCCCGCGTCCGCGAGTGCGGCGTCTCGGTCGGCAGCCAGGTCGAGGCCGGCGCGCCGCTGATGCGCCTGGAGCCCCTCGCCGGCGCCGAGGCCGAGCAGGCCGCCGCCGCGACGGGCGCCCCCGAGATCGACCTGCCCGCCGCCCCGCCGCGGGCCTCCGCCGCCCAGCAGGCCGAGCGCGGCCTCCAGGACCTGCGCGAGCTGCTGCTCGGCTTCGACGCCGACCGCCACGAGCGCGCCCGCATGTTGTCGGGCTACCTGACCGCGCGGGCCGAGCTCGACGACCGCGTGATCGAGGGCGAGCTCGACCTGCTCACCGTCTTCGCCGACCTGTCCGAGCTGAGCCGCAACAAGCCGGGCGGCGAGCTCGACGTCGAGCCGGGCAGCCCGGTGCACAGCCCGCGCGAGTACTTCCACAGCTACCTGCAGAGCCTCGACGTCGAGCGCGCCGGCCTGCCCGAGGCGTTCCAGGCCAAGCTGCGGCGCATGCTCAGGCATTACGGCGTCGAGGAGCTCGACCGCACCCCGGAGCTGGAGGCCGCGGTCTTCCGGATCTTCCTGGCCCAGCAGCAGATGACCGCCGGCCTCGCCGTCGTGTCGGAGCTGCTGCGCACCTGGCTGGCCGGCGCGCCGCCGCGCGAGTCGCTCGGCGAGCGGGCCGGGCTCGCCCTGGAGCACCTGGTCGAGGCCACGCAGGTGCGCTTCCCCGTGGTCGCCGACCTGGCCCGCGGCGTCGTGTTCCGCTGGTTCGCCCAGCCGCTGCTGCGCCGTAACCGCGCCAAGGTCTACGCCGCCGTCCGCGACGAGCTGCGCCACCTCGACCGCGATCCCGACGCGCCCGACCGCGCCGAGCGCATCCAGGCCATGGTGGCCAGCTCCGAGCCGCTCGTCCGGCTGCTCGGCCAGCGCATCGGCCGGCCGGAACGCGACCTCGCGCCCCTGCTGGAGGTCCTGACCCGCCGCTACTACGGCAACCGCGGGCTGACGCAGGTCGCCACCCGCGACAGCGCGGGCTGCCGGTTCGTCACCGCCGAGCACACCGGCCCGCGCGGCGTGACCCGCCTGGTCACCACCGCCGTCGACATCGCCGCCCTGCCCGACGCCATCGACGCCGTCGGCGCGCTGGCGAAGGGGGTGGGCGGGCGCGGGCTCGTCGCCGACCTCTACCTCACCTGGGATGACCAGCCCGACGCCGAGGAGATGGCCGTACGGCTCGGGCAGGTCCTGGCCGAGCGCCCGCAGCCGGCGGGCATCCGGCGGATCACCACCACCGTCGTGGGCACCAGCGGCGCGGTCATGCACCACCACTTCACCTTCCGCCCCGACGGCGCGGGCTTCGCCGAAGACCGCCTGATCCGCGGCCTGCACCCGCAGATCGCCCAGCGCCTGCAGCTGCACCGGCTGCAGGAGTTCGACCTCACCCGGCTGCCCTCGGTCGACGAGGAGCTCTACCTGTTCAAGGCCGTCGCCAAGAGCAACCCGGCCGACGAGCGGCTCATCGCCATGGGCCAGGTCCGCGACCTGACGCCGCTGCGCGAGGCCGACGGCCGCCTGGTCGCGCTGCCCGCCGTCGAGGACGCACTCAACGCCGGCCTCGACGCGATCCGCAACATCCAGGCCCAGCGCCCCCAGAACAAGCGGTTCGACACCAACCGCATCATGATGTACGTCTGGCCCTCGACCGAGCTGACCACCGACGAGCTCAACATGCTGGTCCAGCGCATCCTGCCGACCACGGCGGGCGCCGGGCTGGAGGAGGTCCAGTTCGTGGCCCGCCAGCGCACCCCCTCGGGCGAGCTGAGCGAGGTCGCCGTGCGCATCACCCTCGGCCCCGATCACGGCGCCAGCCTGCACGTCGGCAAGCCGTCCGACGAGCCGGTCCAGCCGCTGGACGACTACCGCCAGAAGGTGCTGCGCGCCGCCCGGCGCGGCAACGCCTACCCCTACGAGCTGACCGGCCTGCTCACCGGTCCCCAGGGCCGCTTCGTCGAGCACGACCTCGACGCCGACGGCGTGCTCGTCCCGGTCGACCGGCCCAAGGGCAACAACTCCGCGGCGATCGTGGCCGGCGTGGTCACCACGCCGACCGCGCGCCACCCCGAAGGCGTCACCCGGGTGGTGCTGCTCGGCGACCCGACCAAGGCGCTGGGCGCGCTGTCGGAGCCGGAGTGCTCGCGGGTGATCGCCGCGCTCGACCTGGCCGAGCGCATGCGCGTGCCCCTGGAGTGGTTCGCGCTGTCGGCCGGCGCCCGGATCTCGATGACCTCGGGCACCGAGAACATGGACTGGGTGGCGGCGGCGCTCAAGCGCATCGTCACCTTCACCCAGGCCGGCGGCGAGATCAACATCGTGGTCGCGGGGATCACCGTGGGGGCGCAGCCGTACTGGAACGCCGAGGCGACGATGCTCATGCACACCAAGGGCATCCTGGTGATGACCCCCGACTCGGCGATGGTGCTCACCGGCAAGCAGTCGCTCGACTTCTCCGGCGGCGTGTCGGCCGAGGACAACTTCGGCATCGGCGGCTACGACCGCGTCATGGGGCCCAACGGCCAGGCCCAGTACTGGGCGCCCAACCTGCCGGCCGCCCGCGACGTGCTGATGGCCCACTACGACCACACCTACGTCGTGCCCGGCGAGAGCGGCCCCCGGCGGGCCCCCACCGCCGACCCGGCCGACCGGGACGTCCGCGACTACCCGCACGCCGTGGCGGGCAGCGACTTCACCACCGTCGGCCAGATCTTCTCCGCCGAGCACAACCCCGACCGCAAGAAGCCCTTCGACATCCGCACCGTGATGCGCGCCCTGTCCGACCAGGACCACCCGGTGCTGGAACGCTGGGCTGGCATGGCCGACGCCGACACCTCGGCCGTCCAGGACGTGCACATCGGCGGCCGGCCGGTCTGCCTGATCGGCATCGAGTCACGGCCGGTGCCGCGGCGCGGCTTCCCGCCCGCCGACGGGCCCGACTCGTACACGGCCGGCACGTTGTTCCCGCGCTCGTCGAAGAAGACCGCGCGGGCGATCAACGCCGCCTCCGGCAACCGGCCGCTGGTGGTGCTGGCGAACCTGTCCGGCTTCGACGGCTCGCCCGAGTCGATGCGCAAGCTCCAGCTGGAGTACGGCGCGGAGATCGGCCGGGCGATCGTCAACTTCGACGGGCCGATCGTGTTCTGCGTCATCTCCCGCTACCACGGCGGCGCGTTCGTGGTGTTCTCCAAGGCGCTCAACCCGAACATGACCGTGCTGGCGCTGGAGGGCTCGTTCGCCTCGGTGCTCGGCGGCGCCCCGGCCGCGGCGGTGGTCTTCTCCGGCGAGGTGAACAACCGCACCGCGACCGACCCGCGCGTGAGCGAGCTGCAGCGGCAGGTCGCGGCGGCCAGCGGCGCCGAGCGGGCCGCGCTCAACGCCCGCCTGGCCGAGGTCCAGCCGGCCGTACGGGCGGAGAAGCTCGGCGAGGTGGCCGCGGAGTTCGACCGGGTGCACAACATCCAGCGCGCGGTCGAGGTCGGCTCGGTCGACGCGATCGTCAGCGCCGCCGAGCTGCGTCCGCGGATCATCGAGGCCATCGAACGCGGCATCGCCCGCCTGCACCAGGGCTCCTGACCCCGCACCGCCCCCGGGCCATCGGTTCGGGGGCGGCGCGCCGGGCGTCAGCCGCGCGGCGAGCTGCCCGTTCGCCGCGCCCAGCTCCATGCCCCACAGCTCGGCATGGAGCCGATGGAGGTGGGGGAGGGCGCGGCCCTCGCCGTCGCCGGGAGCGGCGTCCGAGGGGGAGGGGCGGCCCGGTCGCCGGCCCCCTCCGGCAGCAGAGCGGTGAACGTCCCGCTCAACGCGAGCCCCATGACGACGAACGTGGCGATCAGGCGTGCCTCCGGCCGGTTCACGCCTCCTTCGTACGCCATCGGGATCACGTCGTCGGCCTGCCCGGCGTGGCGTCCTCTCCTGCTAGGGCGAAGTGGCCAGAATGGGATGCATCTGGTCACCCAGCGTGAGGGGAAAGATGCGGTCGATCACATTGGCGGCGGCGGTCGCCGTCGCGGTCGTCGCCGCGGGACCCGCCACCCTCGCCGCGGCGGACTCCGGGCCGGACGGGGACACGTCCTGGAAGAAGCTCACGTCCTTCCGGGTCTCGCCGGCGGCGCCGCACCAGAACGACGCCATCCGGCTGCTCATCCACTGCCCCACCCAGGCCAACCACGCCGTCGTCGGGTCCACGGCGTTCCCCGTCAAGGGGTCGTGGCGGATGTTCCGCGAGGTGGGGATCGGGCTGGGCGGGATGGGGTTCGGCAAGAAGGGCGTCGTCATCTCCCGGTACGCGCCGCCGGGGGAACACGAGGTGCGCCTGAAATGCGTCAAGGTGACGGCCGACTGGCTGACCGGCCTCAGGAAGGTCAAGGTCATCAGCCGGTCCGAGGTCCCGCTCGTGGTACGTCCGTTCCGTCTCGGCCAGTTCTTCTGACACACTGAAGCCCCCCCGCCGCCCGGAGCGTTTCTTTGACTGACGGCGCCTATTTCACCTGGGCCGAAGACGGTTTCACCCTGGAAATTCTTCGTGACGGCGATGGCGATCCCTCGCGATTGGAGTGCTGCGACGCGATAGTCACGTTGCCGTCCGGTGAGAGATGCAGCGCTCTCCTGCTCACCCTGGAGGAGGTCGGGCGCATCATGGGCCGGCACGCCCGGTCCGGGGAAAGCCTGGGTGGCCGATATTGGTGTGCCCTCGACCTGGTGGTAATCAGGGAGGCGGGTGTCGCGGGAATGGTCGACGTGATACGCGATCTCGTCGACGAAGGAGACATATTCACCTGCCTGCCGAGAATAGGCGAGGGCGAGGTTCTGGTTAAGCCGGAAATGTAGAGGAACGGCATTCCCGGCCTTCCCTTTATGGTGACTCAGATCTCATATACCCGTACCGGGTTCAGGTTGCCGGAGGTGGGCGGCTCCCGTATCCTGCACGTTCGTAAGAGCCGGAGCGACGGGGGAGGGCCGGTGGGGATCCTGTGGCGGGGTGCGCGTGCACTCCTGCTCGTCGTCCTCGCCCTCGGCGTGTGCGGGATGCACACGCTCGGACATGTGAACGCCCGGCACGACATGGCGGACGCGCGGCACGGCCCGGCGGTCGCTCACGAGGCCCCCGTCGCCGCCCTGGCGGGGCTCGCTCCCGGCCACGAGATGCCGGGGCTCGATCCGGCCGGGGTGTGCCTGGCCGTCCTGACCTCGCTGCTCGTCGTGGTGCTGCTGGCCCTCTGGGTCGGGGTGCGGCGGCGGGCCGTCGGCGGCGCCGACCCGGGTGCGGCTTTCCGGCCCGTCGCGCGGCCACCGCCGCGGCCCACGTCCCTGCGGCTGGCTCGTCTCTCGATCCTGCGCATATAGGCCGGCCTGTTCGCGTGGACGCCCTCGACGGCGATCCGCGCGCATCGGCCTACCCGCAGTTCCAGCGAACGAGAGAGCACATCAGCATGTCCACCAACCGTAAGATCGGCCTCGCCGCCGCCGCGGGCGCGCTCGTCCTGCTCACCGCGTGCGGCGCGAACGACACCGCCTCCACGGCCACGACCGCCGGCGCGAGCGCCACCGAGAGCGCCACCGCCAGTGCGCCGTCGTCGCAGCGGTCGTTCAACGACGCGGACGTCATGTTCGCCCAGATGATGATCCCGCACCACCAGCAGGCGGTCGAGATGGCCGACCTCGCTCCGCAGCGCGCGAAGGACCCCGAGATCAAGAAGCTCGCGGCCGACATCAAGGCGGCCCAGGACCCGGAGATCCAGACCATGAAGGGCTGGCTGACCGAGTGGGGCAAGCCCGTCCCGTCCGGGGGCATGGGGCATGACATGCCCGGGATCATGTCCGCCGAGGACATGAAGAAGCTCGAAGGGGCCAAGGGGGCCGCCTTCGACCGGCTGTTCGCCGAGCAGATGATCGCCCACCACGAGGGAGCGATCGAGATGGCCCGCACCGAGCAGGCGAGCGGGGTGAACCCGCAGGCCAAGGAGCTGGCCAAGGCCATCGAGAGCACGCAGCAGGCCGAGGTGGCCCAGCTCCGCAAGCTCCTCGAGCGCCTCTGACCCCACCCGCCGCCCGGACGCATGCGCCGTCCGGGCGGCACCGGGCGCGTCGGGCCAGTCGCCGCCACCGCGCAGACCGTACCGGCCCACCCGCCGCCCCTTGTGCGGCCGGGCCACCGGCCGGCCGGCGCACGGCGGATCGTCTCCATCGTCACCCGCGAGGTCGTCCACCCGAGAGTGGGGTTTGTCTGGTTTTTTGGTGGTGTGTTCGTGTCGGGGAGGTGAACTGCGCGGTTGGTTTGAGGGGAAGGGTTGCGGATGGGGGTGTTCTTGTTTACCGTCCGCTATGACGGTTAGGAAAGTTTCCTAACGCCCGTTCACCGATCACGGTCCACCTGCGGATGGCCCCATGGCACCCCCTATCCGAAGGATCAACGCATGATCAGACGTTCTGAGCGGCGCCCCCGGCGGTCGTCGCTGCTCGTCACGGCCCTGGTCGCGGCCCTGATGGCGGCCGCGCCCCTGGCGCCGCCGGCCACCGCCGCGGCCGGTTCCAGCGCCGACACGCTCCTGTCCGGCGGCAAACCGGTCACCTCGTCGTCGGTCGAGGGCAGTGGCTTCGAGGCGGCCAAGGCGGTGGACGGCAACGCCTCCACCCGCTGGGCCAGCGTCGAGGGCCACGACCCCGAATGGATCAGGGTCGACCTCGGCGACACGTACAACGTCTCCAGGGTGAAGCTGACCTGGGAGGCGGCCTACGGCAAGTCGTACAAGATCCAAACCTCTCCCGACGGCGGCACCTGGACCGACGTCTACTCCACCACCTCCGGCAACGGTGCGACCGACGACCTGACGGTCAGCGGCAGCGGCCGGTACGTGCGCATGTACGGCACCGCCCGCGGCACGACGTACGGCTACTCGCTCTACGAGCTGGAGGTCTACGGCAGCGGCGGCGGTGGCGGAACCGACACCACCCCGCCCTCCGTCCCGGGCAACCTGCGCTCGACCGGCACCACCTCCACCAGCGTCTCCCTGGCCTGGGACGCCGCCACCGACAACGTGGGCGTCACCGGCTACCTCGTCCACCGGGGCTCGACCCTGGTGGCCACCGTGACGGGCACCACGTACACCGACACCGGCCTGACCCCCGCCACCGCCTACAGCTACACGGTCAAGGCGCGCGACGCGGCGGGCAACCAGTCGGCGGCCGGCGGCGCCGTCACGGCGACCACCCAGCCCGGCGGCGGGGGCGGTCCCGCGGTGCCCTTCGGCAGCCACACCATCCCGTACGCGGCGGGCATGCTGCGTCCCTCCGGCGACCAGGCCACGCTGGACGCGCGGGTGGTCGACTACTACAAGCGGTGGAAGGCCGCCTTCGTCCGGCAGAACTGCGGGAACGGCTGGTACGAGGTCATCTCCCCGGACGCCGACCACCCGTACGTGGCCGAGGCCCAGGGCTACGGCATGGTGGTCGTCGCGACCATGGCCGGGGCCGACCCCGACGCCAAGAAGATCTTCGACGGCATGGTCAAGTGGATGATCGCCCACCCGTCGTCGGTCAACCCGGACCTGCTGGCCGCCGAGCAGGACACCGCCTGCAAGAGCGTCGACGGCAGCGACGGCGCCACCGACGGCGACATGGACGTCGCCTACGGCCTGCTCCTGGCCCACCGGCAGTGGGGCAGCTCGGGCACGTACGACTACCTCGACCTGGCGATCAAGCACATCAACGCCATCAAGAAGGACGAGATCAACCCGTCCACGAACCTGCTCAAGCTGGGCGACTGGAGCAGCTCGGGCGACCAGTACTACTACATCACCCGTACCTCCGACTGGATGGTCGACCACTTCAGGGCCTTCAGGAAGGCGACCGGCAACAGCGCCTGGGACACGATCAGGACCGCCCACCAGAACCTGATCACCACCCTCCAGGCCAACTACGCCTCCGCCACCGGCCTGCTGCCGGACTTCGTGGTCAACACCAACACCACCGCCAAGCCGGCCCCCGGCCAGGTGCTGGAGGACCCGAACGACGGCCAGTACTGGTGGAACGCCTGCCGCACCCCGTGGCGCATCGCCGACGACGCCGTGACCAGCGGCGACGCCAAGTCGCTCGCCTCGGCCAGGAAGCTCAACTCCTGGATCAAGGGCAAGACCGGCGGCGACCCCGGCAAGATCGCCATCGGCTACAAGCTGAACGGCACGCAGATCTCCAGCGGCAGCGAGGCCGCCTTCTTCGCCCCGTTCGCGGTGGCGGCGATGACGGACTCCGGCAGCCAGGCCTGGCTCGACGCGCTGTGGAACAAGATGCTCGGTACCCCGATCGACGCGAGCAGCTACTACTCGGCCAGCATCCAGCTCCAGGTCATGATCACGGTGACCGGCAACCACTGGGTGCCCTGACCGGCGGCGGAACCCGAGCCGTGGGGGCGCCCGGCGGGCCCCGGCCCCGCCCCCCCCACGCACGGACCCCCAGAAAACCGCC
>NZ_JBEXYK010000020.1:0-132162 GCF_040630865.1 Nonomuraea sp. NPDC005730 | reverse complement strand
GTCTGGCTGTGGGGGGGGGGCCCCCCCCCCGGCGCGGGGGGGGGGGGGGGGGGGCGGGGCGGCGCGCGGCGCGCGGGGGCCCCGCCCCCCCCCCGGCCGCGGGTCAGACCCGCGGCTTCTCCCGCATCTCGAACGTCTCGATCGTGTCGTCGAGCCGGATGTCGTTGTAACCGACACCGATGCCGCACTCGAAGCCCTCGCGGACCTCGGTCGCGTCATCCTTGAAGCGACGCAGGGACGAGACGGTCAGGTTGTCGGCGATGACGACGCCATCGCGGATCACCCTGGCCTTGCTGTTGCGGACGATCGTGCCGGAGCGGACCAGCGAACCGGCGACGTTGCCGATCTTCGGCACCTTGAAGACCTCGCGGACTTCGGCGGTGCCCATCTGGACCTCTTCGAACTCGGGCTTGAGCATGCCCTTGAGCGCCGCTTCGATTTCCTCGATCGCCTGGTAGATGACCGAGTAGTAGCGGATGTCGACGCCCTCGCGCTCGGCCAGGTCGCGCGCCCGAGGCTCGGGGCGGACGTTGAAGCCGATGATGACCGCGTTGTCGTCGGCGACGGCCAGGTTGACGTCGTACTCGGTGATGGCGCCGACCGCGCGGTGCAGGACACGGAGCCTGACCTCGTCGCCGACGTCGATCTTGAGCAGGGCGTCTTCCAGGGCCTCCACCGAACCGGACACGTCACCCTTGATGATGAGCTTGAGCTCGTCGACGCGGCCCTTCTCGAGGTTGCTGAACAGCTCCTCGAGGGTGAGGCGACGGCTCGACTTCGCCATGTCGGCGCTGCGCTTGCGCGCCGCGCGCTGCTGGGCGATCTGTCGGGCCATCCGGTCGTCGGTGACGACGATGAAGTTGTCACCCGCGCCCGGCACGGCCGTCAGACCCATCACCAGCACCGGACGGGACGGCGTGGCCTCTTCGACCAGCTCGCCGCTGTCGTCGAGCATCGCCCGGACGCGGCCGAAGGCCTCGCCACAGACGATGGAGTCGCCGACGCGCAGCGTGCCGCGCTGGACCAGGACGGTCGCGACAGGGCCGCGGCCCTTGTCGAGGTGGGCCTCGATCGCGATGCCCTGGGCGTCCATCGTCGGGTTGGCCCGCAGGTCGAGCTCGGCGTCGGCGGTGAGCAGGATCGCCTCGAGGAGGTTGTCGATGCCCGTGCCGTTCTTCGCCGAGATGTCGACGAACAGGGTCGAGCCGCCGTACTCCTCGGCGACCAGGCCGTACTCGGTGAGCTGGGCGCGAACCTTGGTGGGGTCGGCACCCTCCTTGTCGACCTTGTTCACCGCGACCACGACCGGCACGTCGGCCGCCTGGGCGTGGTTGAGCGCCTCGATCGTCTGCGGCTTCACACCGTCGTCGGCCGCGACCACCAGCACCGCGATGTCGGTGGACTTGGCGCCTCGGGCACGCATGGCGGTGAACGCCTCGTGACCCGGGGTGTCGATGAAGGTGATCTTCCGGTCTTCGCCCTCGTGCGTCGCGGCGACCTGGTAGGCACCGATGTGCTGGGTGATGCCACCGGCCTCGCGCGCCACCACGTTGGTCTTGCGGATGGCGTCGAGCAGCTTGGTCTTACCGTGGTCGACGTGACCCATGACGGTCACGACCGGCGGACGCGCGGCCAGGTCGGCCTCGTCGCCCTCGTCCTCGCCGAACTCGATGTCGAAGGCCTCGAGAAGCTCGCGGTCCTCCTCCTCCGGGCTGACGACCTGGATGTTGTAGTCGAGCTCGGCGCCGAGGAGCTGCAACGTCTCCTCGTTGACCGACTGGGTCGCGGTCACCATCTCGCCGAGGTGCAGCATGATCTGCACGAGCGAGGCGGGGTTCGCGCCGATGCGGTCGGCGAAGTCGGACAGCGACGCGCCGCGCGGCAGGCGGATCGTCGCGCCGTTGCCGCGAGCGACCTGCACACCGCCGATCGCCGGCGCCGACATGTTGTCGAACTCCTGGCGCCTCTGACGCTTGCTCTTACGACCACGCGCGGGACGGCCGCCGGGACGCCCGAACGCACCCGCCGTGCCACCGCCGCGACCACGGCCGCCGCCACCCGGGCGACCGCCGAAGCCACCGCCGCCGCCACCGGGACCACCGGTGCCGGTACGGGGACCGGCGCCGCCGCCACCGGGACGACCGGCGAAGCCGCCGCCGCCACCGGGACGACCGCCGCCACCGCCGGGACGGCCACCGCCGCCACCGCCGCCGGGACGACCGCCACCGCCGCCGCCACCGGGACGCGGGCCACCGCCCGGACCGGCAGGACGACCCTGCGGCATCATCATCGGGTTGGGACGCGGCCCACCGGGACGCGGACCACCGGCGCCGGGACCCGGACGCGGACCGGCCGCACCGGGCGGACCGGGACGCGGACCCGCGGGACGCGGACCGGCCTCGCCGCCGCCACCGGGACGCGGCGGACGG
Organism: Nonomuraea sp. NPDC005730; assembly: GCF_040630865.1. Taxonomy (NCBI): domain Bacteria; kingdom Bacillati; phylum Actinomycetota; class Actinomycetes; order Streptosporangiales; family Streptosporangiaceae; genus Nonomuraea; species Nonomuraea sp. NPDC005730. Next base: position 129,733 of record NZ_JBEXYK010000020.1, on the reverse strand, counting down.
GGGCCCGCGCCGTCACGCGGCGGACCCTCACGACGCTCGCGCTGACCGGGGCCACCACCGTCGCGGTTGCCACCGGGACGCGGCGGACGCGACTGGCCCATGCCACTGGCGTTGGACGAGAACGGGTTGTTACCCGGACGCGGGCCACGCGGACCCGGCTTGGGACCGGGACCAGGACGCGGGCCGCCGCCTGCGGGCGCACCCGGACGCGGAGCCTGCTGCTGACCGCCACCGCCGCCACCGGAAGGCTGCCCGGGACGGGCCGCCGGACCGGGCTTGGGACCCGGACGGGCGGCGGGACCCGGACGCGGCCCCGGAGCAGGACGCGCGGGCGCGCCGGAACCGGCCGCGCTCTCGAAGCGGGCCTGCGGAGCCCCGGAGGCCTCGCCGCGCGCCGCCTCGGGCTGCTGCTGCGGCTGGTGAGGCATCGGCACCGGCGGACGCGGCTGCGCGCCGCCCGCGGGAGCCGCGGGGCCGGGACGCGGGCCGGGCCTCGGAGCCGGACCAGGACGCGGAGGGGTAGGGGTCGGCGCCTCCGCGGCGCCGTTGCCGGCCTGGTGTTCTGCCGGACGGGGCGCAGCCTTGGGCGGCTGCGGCCTGTTGGACGACGAACCGCCGCCCCTGGAGGGCCCACCCTTCGATGCGCCCAGAGCTTCGGTGAGCCTGCGGACCACCGGCGCCTCGATGGTCGAGGACGCCGAACGGACGAACTCCCCCATCTCTTGGAGCTTGGCCATGACGACCTTGCTCTCTACGCCGAACTCCTTAGCGAGCTCGTATACCCGGACCTTCGCCACTGCACTCCCTTACTCGGCCCGGGAGGCTGGCTGTGCCGTCCGGACCGTCGTTAACTTGACGTCTTCATCGCCGCGTGCTCATCAGGCGCTCATAGCAATCTGACTCCGCCCATCAACTCGGCGTCCTACATGACATTTCGTGATTCCTCCTCCAGATGTGCCCGCACACGCGAGGCGTCAAGCGGCCCCGGCACGCGAAACGCGCGCGGGAACGCTCGGCGACGCTCGGCGAGCTCCAGACAACTCAAGGACGGATGCAGCGATGCACCGCGGCCAGAAAGCCGTCCTCGCAGATCAGGGACCAGATGGTCCTCGATCCGCACCAGGCGGAGCAGCTCGGACTTAGCCGTGCGAACCCTGCAGCCCACACAGGTGCGCTGTGGGGCCGCGTGGCCACCATATTCCAGCTTACCGTGTTGACGCATCTACGGAACCGGCAGCATCCTCGGCTTGTGTGTCAGGCCGGATGTCAATGCGCCATCCGGTGAGCCTGGCGGCAAGCCGGGCGTTCTGCCCTTCCTTACCGATGGCCAGCGAAAGCTGGTAGTCGGGGACCGTCACCCGTGCGACCCGTCCTTCGAGATCGAGAACCTCGACATGGGAAACACGGGACGGCGACAGCGCATTCCCCACGAACTCGCCCGGATCCTCGGACCAGTCGATGATGTCGATCTTCTCGCCGTGCAGCTCGGTCATCACGCTGCGGACGCGCGAGCCCATCGGGCCGATGCAGGCGCCCTTGGCGTTGACGCCCGGCTTGCGCGACCGGACCGCGATCTTCGTCCGGTGGCCGGCCTCGCGGGCCACCGCGGCGATCTCCACGGTGCCGTCGGCGATCTCGGGCACCTCCAGCGCGAAGAGCTTCTTGACCAGGCCGGGGTGGGTGCGCGACAGCGTCACCGACGGCCCCTTGTGGCCCTTCTTCACCTGCACGACGTAGGCGCGGATGCGCTCGCCGTGCACGTAGTCCTCGCCCGGGACCTGCTCGGCGTGCGGCAGCACGGCCTCGATCTTGCCGAGGTCGACCAGCACCACGCGCGGGTCCTTGCCCTGCTGGATCACGCCCGAAACCAGCTCGCCCTCGCGGCTGGCGAACTCGCCGAAGTTGATCTCGTCCTCGGCGTCGCGGAGCTGCTGCAGGATGACCTGCTTGGCGGTGGTCGCGGCGATCCGGCTGAAGTTGCCCGGGGTGTCGTCGAACTCCCTGACGACGTCGCCCTCGTCGTCGAGCTCGGCCGCCCAGATCGTGACGTGGCCGCTGCCGCGGTCGAGCTGGGCACGCGCCTTGGGCGCCGCGCCCTCGGTGCGGAAGTAGGCGATCAGCAGCGCGTCCTCGATCGCCTTCACGACCAGGTCGAAGGAGATGTCCTTCTCCCGCTCCAGGCTGCGCAGGACGCTCATGTCGATGTCCACGAGGCTTCCCCCTTAGCCTTCGTCGCCGTCGACGTCGTCGATGTCGTCGATCCGGCGGAACTCCACCTGTACCCGGCCTCGGGTCAGGTCCTGGTAATCGATCCGGCTGGCGGAGCCGGCGACGTCGAGGTCGACGCCGCTCTCGTCCGCCGCCAGGACGCGGCCCTCCACCACGGTGCCGTCTCTCATCTCGGCCTTCACCAGCCGCTTGGCGGCACGGCGCCAGTGGCGCGGCTCGGTGAGCGGGCGGTCGACGCCCGGAGAGGAGACCTCAAGGGTGTAGGCGGCCTGCCCCATCACGTCGTCCTCGTCGAGCGCGGTGGAGACGGCCTGGCTCACGTCGGCGATGTCGTCGAGGCTCACGCCGCCGTCGCGATCGACGATCACGCGAAGCAACCGCCTCTTGCCCGCCTGGGTGACCGTGATGTCCTCCAGATCGAGGCCCTCCGCGCCGACCACGGGCTCCAGGAGCTTCATCAGGTGGTCGCGGGATGATGCGCTGCCCATATCGACCTCCCCTATTGTCATGTCTCAGCCGGGCGGACCTCGCCACTGGCTCTCCGCCGTCTGGCTGCGCAGCCAGCGACGACAGTTGACACCCTATCTGTACGGAGGCACGGAGAGAGCGCCACTCGTCGTGGTCGAGTGGCGGAGCGTCGCCTGACGGCGTTCCCGGGCACCAGCCCGTACGATGCTATCTGCGTCCGCAGTCACCTGGAGCCGTCGCCGGCGGCGCCCCGGTCACTGGGGTCCCTCGTCACCGGGTCCGTAGTCACCGGAGGTCCAAGCCCGTGCGCCCGCGTCACCTCTCCAGGCGAGCCGTGCTGGCGGGCGGAGCGGCCGCCCTGACGGCCTGCAGCGCCTCGGGTCCTGCCGGGCCCGCGGCCCCGGCGCCCGACTCGCCCGAGACCGTCCTGCTGCGGCAGGTGGTCGCCGACAAGGAGCGCACGGTCGCCCTCTACTCGGCGCTGATCGCGGGTGGCGCCGAGTCCCTGGAGCCCTTCCGCGCCCGGCACCAGGCTCACCTGGCCGAGCTGCGCAAATACCTGCCCGCGGGCACGCCGCCCGCCTCGCCGCCCGCTTCCTCGCCGCCTGTCTCCTCGCCGGCCTCGCCGGGCGCGTCACCCGGCGCCACGCCGTCGAAGTCCCCCAAGCCCACGCTGTCACGGCTGCGGGACGTCGAGCGCCGGGCGGCGGCGCAGCGGCCCCGTCAGCTCTCCGGCCTGTCCCCCGGCGTGGCCCAGCTCCTCGCCAGCATCGGGGCGTGCGAGGCGGTCCACGCCGTGTCGCTGCCCAAGTCGTCGTGAACGGGAACGTGATGAACAGGGTCGTGGTGGACAGCGCCGTGGTGGACAGCGCCGTGCGGGACAGCGCCGTGCGGGACAGCGCCGTGGTGGACGGGGACGACGTCGGGAAGCTGCGCAAGGCCCTGGCCGCCGAGCATGCCGCCGTGTTCGCCTACGGGCTCCTGGGGGCGCGTACGACCGGTTCCCTGCGGGACCTGACCGGTGCCGCTTACGAGGCCCACCGGGCCCGTCGCGACCAGCTCCGCAATCTGATCACCGGCCGCGGGGAGAGGCCGAACGAGTCGGAGCCCTCCTACGCGCTGCCGTACGTGCCCACGGGCGCCGCGCAGGCCGCCCGGCTGGCCGTGCAGCTGGAGAACGGCATCACGGCCGCCTATCTGGAGCTGGCCGCCGCGGGCGACCCCGCGCTGCGCAAGTACGCCGCCCTGGCCATGCAGGAGTCGGCGACCCGCGCCTACGCCTTCCAGCCGGCACCGCCCGCGGCCTTCCCGGGCATGCCGGGCAGCAGCCCGCCCCCGACGCCGGCGCCGTCCGGCTCCGGCGGCTGACGACACCAGCGAAAGACCGGCACGACGGCCCGTCCCCATCGGAGCCGGGACAGCGGCCCGGCTTCGAAGGGGTGCGGGCCGCGGGCGGGCGGACAGTCGCCCGGCCCGCGGGGTGTGGGTCAGCGGCAGGCGGCCAGGATGCGGGTGGCGGCCTCGGCGAGGGGGATCTCCTCCTTGACGCCGGTCACCCGGTCGCGCAGCTCGATGACGCCCTGCGACAGCCCGCGCCCGATCACCACGATCGTGGGCAGCCCCAGCAGCTCGGCGTCCTTGAACTTGACGCCCGGCGAGACCTGGGCGCGGTCGTCGACGAGCACCCGCAGCCCCTGCGCCTCCAGCTCGCCGGCCAGCTCAAGGGCGGCCTCGACCTGGTTCTCCTTGCCGGTGCCGACGATGTGCACGTCGGCGGGCGCGACCTCGCGCGGCCACACCAGGCCGAGCTGGTCGTGGGCCTGCTCGGCGATGACGGCCACGGCCCGCGAGACGCCGATGCCGTAGGAGCCCATGGTGATGCGGACGGGCTTGCCGTCGGGGCCGAGCGCGTCGAGGCCGGCGGCGTCGGCGTACTTGCGGCCGAGCTGGAAGATGTGGCCGATCTCGATGCCGCGGTCGATGGACAGCGGGGAGCCGCAGCGGGGGCAGGGGTCGCCGGCGCGCACCTCGGCGGCCTCGATCGTGCCGTCGGGGACGAAGTCGCGCCCGGCGACCACGTCGGCGGCGTGCTTGCCGGGCTCGTTGGCGCCGGTGACCCAGGATGTGCCGGTGACGACGCGGGGGTCGACGAGGTAGCGGATGCCGAGCTCGCGCAGGATCTGCGGGCCGATGTAGCCGCGGACGAGGCCGGGGTGGGCGGCGAAGTCGGCGGCCTCGAAGATGGCGGGCTCGCCGGGCGCGAGCGCGGCCTCCAGGCGCTTGAAGTCGACCTCGCGGTCGCCGGGCACGCCGACGATCAGCGTCTCGACCTTGTCGGAGCCGGGGGTCGTGACCTTGACGACGACGTTCTTCAGCGTGTCGGCGGCGGTGACGGACAGGCCGTGGCGCTCGTTGACGTAGGACACCAGGGACTCGATGGTCGGGGTGTCGGGCGTGTCGAGGACCCGCATCGGCGCGGCGCCGTCGAGGTCGCGGGCCGGCGGCGCGGCGGTGGTGACGGCCTCGGCGTTGGCCGCGTAGCCGCAGGAGTGGCAGGCGACGAACGTGTCCTCGCCGGTGGGGGTCGGCGCCAGGAACTCCTCGGAGGCCGAGCCGCCCATGGCGCCCGAGGTGGCGAACACGATCTTGTACTCGATGCCGAGCCGCTCGAACGTGCGGATGTAGGTCTCGCGGTGCTGCTCGTAGGAGCGCTTGAGGCCGTCGTCGTCGAGGTCGAAGGAGTAGGAGTCCTTCATGAGGAACTCGCGGCCGCGCAGGATGCCGGCCCTGGGCCTGGCTTCGTCGCGGTATTTGGTCTGGATCTGGTAGAGCGTGACCGGGTAGTCCTTGTACGAAGAGTATTCGCCCTTGACCATGTCGGTGAAGAGCTCCTCGTGCGTGGGACCGAGGAGGTAGTCGGCGCCCTTGCGGTCCTGGAGGCGGAAGATGTTGTCGCCGTATTCGGTCCAGCGGCCGGTGGCCTCGTAGTACTCGCGGGGCAGCAGGGCGGGGAAGAGCACCTCCTGGCCGCCCATCCGGTTCATCTCCTCGCGGACGATCCTGGTGACGTTCTCCAGCACCAGCTTGCCGAGGGGCAGCCACGAGTAGATGCCGGGGGCCACGCGGCGGACGTAGCCGGCGCGGACGAGGAGCTTGTGGCTCGGCACTTCCGCGTCTGCCGGGTCGTCCCGCAGGGTGCGAAGAAACAACGACGACATGCGCAGCAACACGGCTACTCCTTGCTCGGGGCCTGGATCTGAAGGATTACAGGCTATCGACTCGGGGGGCCGCGCCGCGCGGCGTTAACCGGGCGCGTACTGGCGAAGGCCCGGATCACCGGGCTCACGGCCACCGGCGGCCGGTACGCCCGCTCAGGCCGAGAGGGGCAGCCAGCCGCCCACGAAGACGCCCAGGCAGACCGTGAACAGACCGGCGAAGACGGCCGAGACCGCCAGGGCGCGCACGCGTGCCCGCCGGTTCCTGCGCAGCACCCCGACCAGGGCCACGGCCAGCAGCGCGACCACCATGGCGGGTCCGGGCCAGAACGACTGCTCGCTGTCGATGAAGCCGGGGGTCGCGCGGTCGACGACGTCGGCGATCAGCAGGGCGCCGATCGCGCCCGCGGCCAGGTCGCCCCAGCGGTCCCGCCTGCGGGTGACGTAGGCGAGCAGGCCGAGGCCGACGAGCAGGCCGACCGTCCAGTTCAGCCCGGCGACGCCGCCGCCGATGACGTCGAAGCCGTCCACACCGCGCAGCGCGCCCGCGCCCATGGCCGCGACCACGGTGGACACGGCCGCCAGGAACGTGGTCAGCAGCGCCCAGCCGAACCCCGACGCGGTGGCGCCCACGACCAGCGAGAGGGTCAGGTAGGCGTACGGGTCGTAGAGCTGGCCGAACCATTCCGGGCCCTTGCCGGCGGTGAACATGCCGATCAGGCCCACGGCCAGTCCGGCCAGGAAGGCCGCCAGCACGTGGTGTTCCATGCGGCGCAGACGCCGGTCGCATTCGGCGAAGTCGGCGTACTCGATCGCGGTGTGGTTCATCTTCATTCCCTGGTCAATCCCTCCCCCGGAAATGTCTAGGGATGACCGCATCCAGATTATGTATCCATCCAAAAAAGGCAAATTTCGGTCATCCGTATCTAAGACAAGCAATCGCTTGGTTTACGATGTCCCGGTGACCCTCTCCGATGAGCTCGGCGCCGTCGTCCGCGACTACCTCGCCGACCGGCCGGACGCGACGTGGCAGGCGTTCGCGCGGGACGTGGGCGTGGCGGGGCTGCTCGTGCCCGATCGGTACGGCGGCGCGGGCTGCGGCCCGGCCGAGGCGGCGGCCGTGGCCGAGGAGCTGGGACGCGCGCTGTCACCCCACCCGTTCCTGCAGTCGGCCGTGCTGGCCGTCGGGGCGCTCATGGCCGACGGGGACGAGGAGGCGCGGGCCCGGCTGCTGCCGGAGCTGGCCGCGGGGGCGGCGACGGCGACCGTCGTGCTGCCGGGCGACGGGGAGCTGGCGCTGGCGGACGACCGGCTCTCGGGCGCCGTGCCGTACGCGCTGGACGGCGAGATCGTGCTACTCTACGCCGGCGGGCACCTGGTGGAGGCCGTGCCGACGCGGCGGGCGGCGTGCCCGACCATGGACGAGACCCGGCCGCTGATCTCCCTCGCCTTCGACCGCACCCCCGTACGGCGGCTGGGCCCGGGGACGTCGTGGGCCCGCGTACGTGACCTCGGGATCGCGGTCCTGGCGGCCGAGCAGACCGGCGGCGCGGCACGCTGCCTGGAGATGGCCACCGAGTACGCGCGCTCGCGGCGGCAGTTCGGCCGGCCGATCGGCTCCTTCCAGGCGATCAAGCACAAGCTGGCCGACGTGCTGCTGCTCGTGGAGTCCGCCCGCTCGGCGGCACGGGCCGCGGCGGCGCAGGCGGGGCCGGAGGGACGGACGGACGTCTTCGCCGCCGTCGCGGGGTCGTACTGCACGGAGGCCTACCTGACGGCGGCGGGCGAGAACATCCAGGTGCACGGCGGGATCGGGGTGACCTGGGAACATCCGGCGCACCGGTATCTCAAACGGGCCACGTCCGACGCCCAGCTCCTGTGCCCGCCGCGGACGCACCGCGCCCGCCTGGCCGCGCACGTCTTCGGCGAGGCGTGAGGCGGCTCAGCCGCCGAGCAGCTCCTCCCACGGATGGCGGGTGTTGGTGCGGCGGGTGGTGTCGAGGGCCTCGGCCAGGCGCCACAACCCCGGCCGCGCGCGCACCCGGGCCCGGCCCATGGGGTCTATCGCGCGCAGCTCGAAGCGCACCCCCATCACCTCCAGCACCGCCGAGCCCGCGCCCGCGGGGCCGGCGGCCGTGAGCGGCGCGCCGCCTGCGTCGCCCACCTGGCCGGCCAGCAGCGCGGCCACCTCCGAGGCGTACGGCCCGTCGCGCCACTCGATGTGCCAGCTCCGGTCGGCGCCGCGCCACCACGTCAGGTCGCGGCACGACTCGATGACGTCGGCCTCGGTCGCGAGGGCGGCCATGACCCGGCCGAAAGCCTCGTAACCGCGCGCGTCGGGGAGCGAGGGATCGTCGTCGCCATGGTCGTGGAACGTGCCGTCCTTCGACCGCCGCAGCGCGTGCTTTCGCCTCACGAGCAACCACTCTGATCGGCGGCGCGCCCTTCCCGCAAGTCTTCGGCCCTGATACTCTCTACCAAGCGAGCGCTTGGTTCACTACTTTCGCCGGAGGCGCGATGACGTCCCTACGGATCAGCCTGGGGTACGAACTGGAGGTCCGCGGCCGCACCCGCGAGGTCGAGCGACAGGCGTTCCAGAACGTGATCGAGCAGGTCGTCCTCGGCGATCGGCTGGGGTTCGACACGGCCTGGTTCGTCGAGCACCACTTCACCAGGGGTTTCTCCCACTCCTCCGCCCCCGACCTGGTCCTCGCGGCCATCTCCCAGCGCACCGAGCGCATCCACCTCGGGCTCGGCGTGGTGCTGCTGCCGTTCCAGTCGCCCATCCGCACCGCCGAGCGCGTCGCCACCCTCGACGTGCTGAGCGGCGGCCGGGTCGAGTTCGGCACCGGACGCGGCGCCTCCCCCCTGGAGTACCAGGCCTTCCAGCGGCCGTTCGAGAAGTCGCGGCAGATCTGGGAGGACTCGCTGGAGGCCACCCTCGCCATCTGGCGCGCCGACGGCGAGCCGATCAGCAGGTCGAACGAGTTCTTCGAGATCCCCGACGTGGCCGTCTACCCCCGTCCGGTCCAGGAGCCGCACCCGCCCGTGTGGGTGGCCTCCACCTCGCTGGAGGGCTACCTGGCCGCCGCCCGGCACGGCTACAACCTGCTGGGCATGACGATGCTCAAGGGCATCGACGACGTCGCCGCCGACATCGCGAGATATCGGGAGTGCCTGGCCGAGAGCGGCTTCGACCCCGCCTCCCGGCGGGTGGCGCTGATGATCCCCTGGTTCGCCGCCCCCACCCGGGACGAGGCCACCGACACCGCCGCCGACGCCGTCCTGTGGTACATCCGCCGCCAGGTCAACCTGGTCACCCCGCCCGACTACTACGACGCCCGGCACGCCACCCACCGCGTGCTGGGCCAGCTCGCCGCCGGGATGCCGCCGGAGGAGGCGATGGCCACCCTGCGCGAGCACCTCATGGTCGTGGTGGACGACGTCGAGGGCTCGCGCAAGGCCCTGGCCAGGATCGCCGAGGCGGGCGCCACGGACCTGATCATCCAGGCGCAGGTCGGCGGGCTGGCCCACGAGAGGGTGTGCGAGTCGATGACGCTGTTCATGAACGAGGTGGCCCGTTGACCGCCGCCCGCTGGCTGACCCGCGACGACCTCGCCTCGGCCGGACGCTCCGCCGAAGGGCTGCTGCTCGTGGCGCCCGACCTGTCCAGCGTGTTCCCGCTCGGCCCCGAGGACGCCGCCGCCGCGACCGGGCTCACCGCGGCGGCGCTGCGCGCGGCCGGGGTCGGCGGGCGCGACCGGGTCGTGGTGGCGCTCGCCGAGCCCGCGGGCGCGCTGTGGGCCGCCGCCGCCGCGCAGGTCGCGCGGGCCGCCGCAGCCGTCGGGCCGCGCGGCCGCCTGCGCCTGCACCACGCGCTGACCGCGCTCGGCGCGACCACGCTGGTCAGCACCCCGACGGGCGCGATGGACCTGCTGGCCCGCCTGCACCTGGAGTTCCTCCTCGACCCGCTCGACCTCGGGCTCGAACACATCGTCCTGACCGGCGAGATCGCCTCCAGGCGCACGATGGGGCATCTGGCGGGCGAGTTCGGCTGCGCGGTCACCGAAGTGCTCGCCAGCCCGTTCGGCGGGGCCGCCCTCGCGTTCAGGACCGCCGAGGACGCGCCGCTCACCCCCCTCGCGGACGGCGTGCTGGGCCTCGCCTCGCTGACCAAGGACGACCTGGCCGGCCAGGAGGACGCACTGGCCGAGCTGGTCATCACGCCGTCCGGGCACTCCACGCTGGGCGACGCCGTGCTCAGGACCGGCCTGGTGGCCAGGGCCGGCGGCTCCGGGCTGCCCGCGCCCGCACACACGGTCGGCGACCACGTGCTGGTCAGGGGCGTGTGGCTGGCGCTGCCGCGGGTCGAGAAGGCGCTGTCGAAGGTCGACGGCGTGACCGGCTGGGAGCTGTCGGTCGAACGCCAGGGCACCCTGGACGCCGCCGCCCTGACCGTCTCGTTCGGCCGGGAGAGCCTGGTCAGGAACCCGATGTGGCGATCGAGGATCGAGCAGGCCGTACGCGCCCTGACCCCGATCTCGATCGACGTGCGGATCGCCCAGGACGTCCTGGAGACACCCGCGCCCGGCACGGTGGACGACCGGCGCGGCCACCATCTCGGCCGGGACAGGGCCCTCGTCAGCTAGCGCGACGGAGTAGCCGATGGCATCGATGCCCGACTGGGGGACGCTCCCCCGCATGCTGCGCGACCAGGCCGCACGCCATCCGGACGCCGTCGCGGTCGTCGAGGGCGCCGCCCGCGTCACCCTGTCGGAGCTCAGGACGGGAGCCGCCGAGGTGGCCCGCGCTCTGATCGCGCTCGGCGTCGAGCCCGGCGACCGGGTGGCGATCTGGGGCTCGAACTCGGCGTCCTGGGTGCGGCACGCGTTCGGCGTCTGGGACGCGGGGGCCGTCCTCGTGCCGTTGTCGTCGCGGTACAAGGGCATCGAGGCGGCCGGGCTGATCGAGCGGACCGGGGTGAAGGTCGTCATCGTCGGCGATCCGCCGCTCGCCGGCCTGCTGCCGCCCATGGACGCCCGGGTGGCCGTACGCGCGGCCGGCGACCTGGACGCGGGCGGGGTGACCGTACGGGCGGGCGAGGAACGGGCGCTGGCGGTCGGGCCCGGCGACCTGTGCGAGATCATGTCCACGTCCGGCACGACGGGCACGCCCAAGGGCGTGATGCTCGACCACGCCCAGGTCCTGCGCGGCTACTGGGACTGGGCGGAGATCGTCACGCTGGACGAGCACGACCGCTATCCGGTGATCGCGCCGTTCAACCACGGGTTCGGGCTGAACGCCGGGCTCGTCGCGTGCGTGCTGCGCCGGGCCACGATGTTGCCGATCCCGGTGTTCTCGCCGGACGCCCTGATGTCGCTGATCTCCTCCGAGAAGGTGACGATCCTGGCCGGGCCGCCCACCCTGTTCGCCCGGATCCTGGACGAGCTGGACCGCGCCGACTGGGACGTCTCCTCGCTGCGGGTGGCCATCTGCGGAGCCGCCTCCGTGCCCGCGACACTGATCACCCGGCTGGCCGAGCGGGTCGGCCTGGAACGGATGATCAACGCGTACGGGCTGATGGAGGGCACGGTCGTGTCCATGACGCGGGCCGGCGACCCCATCGACGTGATCGCGAACACCACCGGCAGGGCCGTCCCCGGCATCGAGGTCAAGATCGTGGACGACGACGGCAAGGAGGTCGCGCCCGGCCTGCGCGGCGAGATCCTGCAACGCGGCTACGGCGTCATGCGCGGTTACTGGGACGAGCCCGGCAGGACGGCCGAGGTGATCGACGCCGACGGCTGGCTGCACACCGGCGACGTCGGCGTGCTGGACGAGGCGGGCAACCTCGCCATCGTGGACAGGAAGAAGGAGCTCTACATCGTCAACGGGTTCAACGTCTCCCCCGCCGAGGTCGAGGCGCTCCTGCTGCGCGAGGGCTCGCTGGCCCAGGCCGCCGTGGTCGGCGTGCCCGACCCGGTCTCCGGCGAGGCCGGCGTGGCGTACGTGGTGCCCCGGCCGGACGCCCGCGTCACCGCCGCCGCGCTGCTGGCCTGGGCGAAGGCCAACATGTCCAACTACAAGGTGCCCAAACGCCTCGAAGTGGTGGACGCGCTGCCCGTCAACGTCAACGGCAAGGTCGACAAGCTCGCCCTGCGCTCGCGGGCCGTCCCCGGATAGCGGCGTTTCAGGGGCTGCCATGAGGGGCCTGGTGAGCGAGAATCCGGTTGGACGGGTATTCACGGGAGACGGGTTCGCCGGCGGGCGACCGGGGATACATCGAGCACACGGGCCGGTTGCACCTCTAGGGACGCGTCCTCCGCGTCGCACCTTCACCGGCATGAGGAGGCAGCGTGGCGTTGCACGTGGCGGTCATCGGGTCGGGCCCGGCCGGGATCTACACGGCCGAGGCGCTGGTCAAGCAGTCGGCCGAGCCTGTGCTGGTCGACGTCCTGGAACGGCTGCCCACGCCGTACGGGCTGGTCAGGTACGGCGTGGCGCCCGACCACACCTCGATCAAGTCGATCGCGAACTACCTGCGCAGGGTCCTCGAACTGCCCCAGGTGCGCTTCCTCGGCGGCGTCACGCTGGGCGACCACGTCTCCGTCGCGGACCTGCTCGGCGTCTACGACGCGGTCGTCTACTGCACCGGCGCGATGGTCGACCGGCGGCTCGGCATCCCCGGCGAGGACCTGCCGGGCAGCGTGGCGGCCACCGACTTCGTCAACTGGTACTGCGGCCACCCCGACGTCGATCCCGGCCGCTTCACGCTGGACAGCTCCGAGGTCGCGGTGATCGGGGTCGGCAACGTGGCCGTCGACGTCGTCCGCGTGCTGGCCAAGACGGCCGACGAGCTGCGGCACACCGACGTGCCCCGCGATGTCCTCGACCGGCTGAGCCAGAGCCAGGTCAAGGCCATCCACATGGTCGGCAGGCGGGGGCCCGAGCACGCCAAGTTCACCCTGAAGGAGCTGCGCGAGCTGGGCGAGCTGGCCAACGCCGACGTCTGCGTGCGCCCCGACGAGGCGGCCGTCCTCGGCGCCGACTTCCCGCGCCAGGTCCAGGGCAACATCAAGGTCCTGCAGTCGTGGGCCGGCCGCGAGCCCGTGGGCCGGCCGCGCCGCCTCGACGTGCGCTTCTGGCTGCGGCCGGTGGAGATCCTGGGCGCCGACCGGGTCGAGGGGCTCCGGCTCGAACGCACCCGCCTGTCGGAGGAGGGCCGCGTCGTCGGCACCGGCGAGTACGAGACGCTGCCCGTAGGCATGGTGCTGCGCTCGGTCGGCTACCAGAGCGTCCCGCTGCCCGGCGTGCCGTTCTCCGAGCGGACCATGACCGTGCCCAACGAGGCGGGCCGGGTGCGCCCGCGCGAGTACGTGGCGGGCTGGCTCAAACGCGGGCCGACCGGCGTCATCGGCACCAACAAGTCCGACGCTGCCGAGACGGTCCGCACGCTGCTGGCCGACCTGGAGGGCGAGTCCCTGGAGGGCGGCGAGCGGATGTCGCGGCCGACGGTCGAGTCGCTGCTGGCCGAGCGGGGCGTGCGGCCGGTGACCTACGACGACTGGCTGGCCATCGAACAGGCCGAGGGCGAGCTGGCCAGATCGCTCGGCCGGGGCGAACGCGTCAAGCTGGTCGGCGTCGACACCATGCTCCGCGCCTGCGCCCACCTGGAATGAGCCCGTACGTGCACGACGAGCCCGTGCCCGGTTTCGCCGAGGTCTACGCGGTGCAGCAGGCCCGCTACCCGATGGCCGAGCCGGGCCGGCAGCCGGTCCACACCGTCTACGTGCCCGCCGACCGTTTCTCCGCCTCGACCGTCGCCGAGTGGGGAGGCCAGGCGCTCTCGCTGGCCGAGGCGCATCTGGAGGCCTTCGCGCCCGACGTGCGCGACCGGGTGCTCGGCAAACTGGCCCGCGAGCCGGTCGAGGACCTGCGGATCGACTTCGAGGACGGCTACGGCCTGCGCCCGTACGAGGAGGAGGACGGGCACGCCGATCAGGCCGCGCGGGCCGTGGCCCGTCTGCACGCCGCCGGGACCCTGCCGCGCCGGTGGGGGTTGCGGGTGAAGTCGTTCGCCGACGGCGACCCGGCGAGGTCGGTGCGCACGCTCGGCGGCTTCCTGGCCGGGGTGCTGGAGCATGCGGGCGAGCTGCCGGCGGGGTTCACGGTGACGTTCCCGAAGGTGCTGATGGAGGCGTACCTCGGGCAGTTCGCGGGCGTGCTGGAACGGCTGGAGGCGCGGCTCGGCCTGTCCGGGCTGCGCTTCGAGATGCAGGTGGAGGCTCCGCAGACGCTGCCCTTCCTGCGGGCCGAGCTGCCCGCGGCGCTCGGCGGGCGGCTGGCCGCGGCGCACTTCGGCGTGTTCGACTACACCGCCGCCATCGGCCTGCCGCCGCACGAGCAGCGGCTCGACCATCCGGCCTGCGACCACGCCAGGCACGTGATGCAGACGGCGTTCGCCGGCACGGGCGTCGAGCTGTCCGACGGCTCGCTGGCCGCCGGGCCCGCCTCCGACCGGGCGGAGGACGTGCACGCTCTGTGGGGCAGGCACGCCCGGCTGGTCGGCCATTCGCTGGCCCACGGCTTCTACCAGGGCTGGGACATGCATCCGGCGCAGCTCGTCAGCAGGTTCGCCACCGTCTACGCCTTCCACCTGGCCCACTACGACTCCTACCGGGAGCGCGTACGGGCCTGGGAGGAGCGGCGGGCGGCCGGGGGCGGCGTCATGGACGAGCCGGCCACCGTCAGGACGCTGGCCGCCGCCCTCCGCCGCGCCGACGCGGCCCTGTTCCCCTGAGCCGGGCGGCCCGGGGATCCCAGGGGCCCTGAGGGGTTCAGTCGCGCTCGACCAGGGAGCGCCACTGCCGGACCAGCCGCCACTCGACCGGGTCCGTCCAGCTCGGCCGTACGGCCGAGCCCACGTGGAAGGCGCGGATGCCGTAGTCCAGCAGGTCGGGCACGTGAGCGGGCTTGAGCCCGCCGCCGGCCAGGATGATCGACCCGTCGCCGGCCTCGGCCCTGGACTTGAGCGTGGACATCCCCGCGCCGACCCCTTGGGGGGAGCCGGAGGTGAGCACGGTGGCCAGGTTGGGCAGCAGCCGCACGGCCCGCCAGGACGCCTGCACGTCGGCGGCGTGGTCGACCGCGCGGTGGAAGGTCCACGGGAGCGGCGAGACGGCGTGGATGAGCGCCTCGGTGGCCGCCAGATCGACCACGCCCGCGCCGTCCAGGAAGCCGAACACGAACCCGGCCGCGCCGGCCTGCGCGAGCGCCTTGGCGTCGCGGCGCAGCCGGTCCAGGACGTCGGGGTCGGCGGTGAAGTTGGCCGCGCAGCGGAGCATCACCATCTGGGGCAGGGGGCACTCCGCGGCGATCGCGGCGACCGTCTCCGGTGCGGGGGTGAGCCCGTCGGCAGCCATGTCGGCGACGACCTCCAGACGGTCGGCGCCGCCCTGCTCGGCGGCCACGGCGTCGCGCACATTGAGCGCGATCACCTCAAGGAGGGATCCGGTCATGGCAAAGAGGTTATATGGCGCTCTGTCCACTTGCGCCGGAAACGCACGTGCCCACTGGGGTCGCTGCGGTACGATCTTGGCCCCACACGACTGGCTGGAGGCTTGGTGCCCGAGGTGCTGGCGCTGTCGTCCGAGGATCCGGGGGCGGTCGGGCCGTACACGCTGGAGGGGCGGCTCGGAGCCGGCGGCCAGGGCGTCGTCTACGTGGGCCGGGACGGCGACGGCGGGCGCGTGGCGGTCAAACTGCTGCACGCGCACCTGATGGCCGACGAGCAGGCCCGGCGGCGCTTCCTGCGGGAGGTGGAGACCGCCAGGCGGGTGGCGCCCTTCTGCACGGCGCAGGTGCTCGACTCGGGGTTCCTGGGCGGGCGGCCGTACATCGTGAGCGAGTTCGTCGACGGGCCCTCGCTGCAGAGCGCCGTACGCGACAACGGGCCGCGCGGGGCTGCCGCCCTCCAGCGGCTGGCGGTCAACACCGCCACCGCGCTGGCGGGCGTCCACCAGGCCGGGGTGGTCCACCGCGACTTCAAGCCGGGCAACGTGCTGCTCGGGCCGGACGGGCCGGTGGTCATCGACTTCGGCATCGCCAGGGCGCTCGATCTCAGCCAGTCGGCGGTCAGCAGCCAGCCGATCGGCAGCCCGGCGTACATGGCGCCCGAGCAGATCGCCGGGGACGCGGTCGGACCGGCGGCCGACCTGTTCGCGTGGGGCGCGACCATGGTCTACGCGGCCACCGGGCAGCGGGCCTTCCCGGGCGACTCGATCCCGCGCGTCCTGCACACGATCCTCCAGGGAGAGCCGGAGCTCGGGCGGCTGGACGGCGTGCTGCGGGAACTGGTGGGCGCGTGCCTGGCCAAGGACCCGTCGCTGCGTCCCACCGCCGCCCAGCTCGTCGAACGCCTGCGCGCCCTCCCCACCTCGCCCCCGATCCCTTCCAGAACCCCTCACGGGCCTGCCGCTCCCGGCGCCTTCACGTCTCCCGCCGCTCCGGCGGGGGGTGCGCGCAGGCGGCCGCTGATCGTCGGTGCGGTGAGCGTGGTCATGCTCGTCGCCGCCGCCACCGGCTACCTCGCCTGGGCCCCTGGCGATCGTCCGGCGGGCGCGGCGGGCCCCACGGCGTCCTCACCCGCGTCCTCGCCGGTCTTCTCACCGGTCGTCACCACGCCGGAGGCGCCGACGTCCACCCCCGAGGGCTCGGCGCAGTCGTCGTCGGCCAAGGCCACCTCCAAGGCGGCCGCGACCAGGATCGCCGGCCCCAAGCGCACTCCGTCCCCCACTCACAAGCCCCGCACCAGCCAGGCCGACCCCGCACCGGACTCCCCCACCGCCACCAGGGAACCGGCCCGCAAGCCGACGAGCCGCCCCGCCAAGAGCACGCCGCCGCCCGACGACGACCCGCCGCCGCCGTCCCAGGGCACGATCACCTTCACCGACGTCCAGGATTACTGCAAGGCGCAGGGCCAGAGCATGGGGGGCGGGACCTGGGACAACCTGTGGTGCTTCGGCGGCGCGCGCATCACCGCGACGACCGTGTGCCAGTGGAAGTTCCAGGGCCGCGACGCCGTGGCCGAGCAGCCTTCGAACAACATGGCCAACGAGGTGACCTGCCGCCTGACGTGAGGCGGCGCGCGACCACCGGCCGGACCGGCCCCCCACCGGACCGGATCCGGCCAGAGGGGTTCGCTAGGCGCTGATCAGCTCCGCGACCGTCAGGTCACGGAAGGCCGTCGTGGACAGGTCGCGCGACGGCCGCTGGAACAGGGCCCCGGACGAGCGGTGCGGCAGGTCCACCGTACGGATGTGCCGGAAGCCGCGCATGCGGTAGTACTCCTGCAGCCGCGGGTTGGCCTTGGCGCAGTCGAGCCGGAGCCAGGGCAGCCCGGCGGAACGGGCCGCGGAGCAGGCCCAGTCGAGGAGCGCGTCGCCGAGCCCGCTGCCGGACCACGGCCTGGCCACGGCCAGCTTGTGGACGTAGAGCGCGGCCCCCGGGTCGTCGGCCGGGGTCCAGAACTCCGGGTCGGCGTTGCCGTCGAGGGCGATGGTCGCCACGGGCGGTGCCTGGACGTCGGGGTCGAGATAGCGCAGCTCGTCGTCGAGCAGGTACAGGACCCGCTCCTCGATGAGCGGCTCGATCCGCTCGGGGCCGAATCCCTGCCGCGGCCACTGCCGCACTCCCTGCGTGTGCAGCCACTCGGCGGTGTCCGCGAGAAGCCTGAGTACGCCGGGAAGGTCCGCGGGCTCCGCGCGCCGGAGTGCGAGCGGGTGAAGGAGGGTGTTTGTGTGCATAATACAGCCCTTCGATGCGTTGGGTGCCCATGCCGACACACAGCGTGATGACGCAATGTCGCGCAGGGGCGATACGGGTCCTCAACCCGATATATATGGATAAATGGCGATTTAGGGGAGTATGCACGACTCCCCTAGGCCAGCGAGGCGGCTTTCTCGCTGCGCCCGGCCGGCGGGATCACCCCTTCAACCGAGCCCGTCAGCGGCGACGATCGAGCTCGTATCTGATCAGATGTTTGTCGGCGGGCAGCACCGACACAGCGACACGCACTGGCATGTCGGCCCCGTCGTATCCGACTCGGACGTAGACCATGACTGGCGTGCCGAGTTCGAGTTGGAGGCGCTCGGCCTCCTCCTGGTTGGGCATGCGGGCCCAGATGTCGTCGACGACGCGAATCTGCGCGTGGCCGAGTTCTTCCAGGACCCTGTTCGCCCCGCGCGCGATGTCTCCGGGCCTGGCGATCTCGGAGTCGGCGACCAGATCACGGGGGAAGTAGGAGTCGTTGGTGTTGTACGGCTGGCCGTCGACGAACCGCAGGCGGCGACGCACGACCGCCAGCTCTCCGTCGGCCAGCTCGAGCCTGCTGGCGATCTCCTCGACGGGAGAAACCGTCAGCACTTCAATGTACTGGCTCGGCGCCCGGCCTTCCTGCGCAACGGCGTAGGCGAAGGCCTCCTTCAGTTCTCCGGTGGGCTGCGGCTCCAGCTCGCGCTGCGGGTAGATGAGCAGCGGCCTGCGGTCGCGGACCACCGTGCCGCGCCTCGGCGTGCGCGTGACCAGCCCCTCGTTGACGAGCTCCCCGAGAGCCAGCCTGACGGTGTTCCTGCTCACCCCGTGGTCTTCCATGAGCTGTGCCTCGGTCGGCAGCTGCGCCCCGGGGCCGAGGACACCCGAGTAGATGGCTCGACGCAATTCCGCCGCCACCTGCTGATACAGCACCGACCTTGCCACTTTCACCCCTTTTGTTCCAACAATTTAGACGATCTGGTTCTAGCAGGCCACAACCCCTTGACCGAAGCCCCTCGACCGGCCCATCATCCATTCGTTGGTACAAATCCATCTAAAGGCCGGTGAGGGGGTGGAGGCCAAGTGTTGCCGGTTCACTCGGACACGCCGTTCCTGCCCTGGCAGGACCCCCGCGAAGCAACTCGTTTACTGCGTTACGCGTTGCGGCGCGACGGGTTCTCCCACAAGCACCAGAGCAAGGAGAAGGCAATGTCCGTGCTCTCGGTGTCGACCGAACTGACCGTGTGGTGCATAGACGGATCCTTTGTCTGGAACGAGGAGGGTGGCGCCCCCGTCACGCACCCCATCGATGACCCTGTCGGTGCGGCTCGACGCAGCACCGTTCGTCGCCGGCGGCACGTGCCTTCGCACACCCCCACCGACTCCGTGCGCGAACTCGCGGCCTAGGACTCCATCCCTCGCCGGAGTCCTGGCGTCGCCGCTCACGGGGCAGGAAGCGCGTCCTGGCGGGTCCCCCACGCCCGCCAGGACGCGCCTTCCTCCGAGAGGGACCTTCTTGCGCCGCCGTACCGCCCCCGCGCCCGGAGGGCTGCGCGCCATCCGAGCCAGACCCGGGCCGGCGGCAGGAGTCAGCGGTCGTGACCTCGGTGTCACGTCTGTCGCCGAGTCGCTACCGCACACGTACGCCGCCACGTCCGGGTCGCCTCCATGGTTGACGCCTCAGCTTCATCATCAACCCTCACGGGCCAACCTGTAGGCACCTTCGCAATGGTGGGACTGGTGGGAATTTCCGGTACGAATCGAATGTCCGGATTTGGACCGATCAGCGGGAGGATGTGCGCTCGGGCGAATGGGCATCCGCGTCCCCGGTCAGGGGCTCCCAGTCGAGCAGGGTCAGCCGGTCGTCGATGCGCGTGCGCACCCCTCGTACGCGCTGGCCGGGCAGCGGCTCGGGAGCGGCGCCGCGCCAGTTCCCGTGCACCAGGCAGCCGGGCACGGCGTCCAGCCGGACCATCACCACGACGTACGGCTCCCCCGTCCCCGGCATGAAGGGCCGGCGGTTGACGATCCAGCTCTCGACCACGCCCTCGGCCGGCACCGGGAGCCACCGCCACGCCTCGCCCCGGCAGGACGGGCAGAAGGCCCGCGCCGGGAAGCGCGCGGTGCCGCAGCCGTCGCAGCGCTGCACCGCGAACCCCTCCCGCGCCAGGCGCTCCCACCACTCGGCGGAGTCGCGGTCGGGCTCGGGACGGGGGCCGTGGGTCATGGGTCAGGACCTCCTGAGGATCAGGGCGGAGGTGGCGGGCAGGATGTAGCCGGGCTGGGCCGTCGAGAGCGCCACCTCGGCGCCGGGCACCTGCCGGTCGCCGGCCTCGCCCCGGAGCTGGGCCACCGCCTCGGCGACGTGGTTGACGCCGTGCACGTACCCCTCCGACAGGAATCCGCCGTGGGTGTTCACGGGCAGCTCGCCGTCCGGGGCCGTGGCGCCCGACTCCACGTACGGGCCGCCCTCGCCCTTGGCGCAGAAGCCGTAGTCCTCCAGTTGCACGATCACCGAGTACGTGAAGCAGTCGTAGATCTCGGCCACGTCCACGTCGCCGGGGCCGAGGCCGGCCTGCGCGTACAGGCGCGGGGCCAGGGCGGCGGCCGCGGTCACCGTGGGGTCGGCCGGGCCCGTGCCCGACAGGTGGGACGTGCCGCCGCCCCAGGCCGCCGCCGAGATCAGGACGGGGTGGCGGCGCAGGTCGCGGGCGCGTTCCGCGGTGGTGAGGACGAGGGCGCAGGCGCCGTCGGTCTCCAGGCAGCAGTCCAGGAGGCGGAACGGCTCGGCGATCCACCTGCTGGCCAGGTAGTCCTCCAGCGTGATGGGGGTACGCATGAGGGCCCGCGGGTTCTTGACCGCGTTGGCGCGCTGGGTGACCGCGAGGCGGCCGAAGTGCTCGGGCCTGGTGCCGTACCGGAGCATGTGGGCGCGGGCGTACATGGCGTACTGCTGCGGCGGGGCGAAGTAGCCGTACGGCGCCTGGTACTGGACCTCGGGGCTGACCGGCACGCCACGCCCGGTGCCGCCCATGCGGAACTCGGAACGGGCGTTGATCGCGCGGTAGCAGACGACGGTCTCGGCCATCCCGGTGGCCACGGCCAGGGCGGCCTGGCCGACGACGGCGTGCGAGACGCTGCCGCCGCCGAACTGGTCGAGGTGCCAGGCGAGGTCGGGCAGGCCGAGGGCGGGGGCCACCAGGGAGGGCGGGGCCGAGTCGCCGACGCGGTGGGTGGCCAGGCCGTCCACGGCGTCCGGGGGCAGGCCGGCGTCGTCGAGGGCGGCCAGGACGGCGCGGCAGGCCAGGGTGAGGGTGCTGACGCCCGAGTTCTTGGTGAAGGGGGTGTAGCCGATCCCCGCTATGGCGGTCACATCCCGGAAATCAAGCAAGCGCTTGGGCACACAGATCACGCTATGCCCACCCTTTTCCCCATGTCAACCACAGGGCGACCCGGCAGCCGGGAGGCAGGCGGCGGCCGGGCCGGGCCGAGCTCCGGACGGGTTGACAGGGTTCCGGGACGGACCTAGTGTCCAAGCAAGCGCTTGGTATGTATGATGGGCGCTGTCGGTGACGAGGAGGCGGACCCCATGAGCACACACGCTGCCCGGCTCATCGCGCCGGACGGCTGTCGCGGCCTTCCGGCGCCCCACCAGCGCAGCAGGACTCGCAACGGAGCCGCCATGCCGCCCGGCCCAACACAGCACAACGGGAACGGCCACGTCGACAGCCGCCGGTTCCGTCAGGTCCTCGGCAGGTTCGCGACCGGCGTGGTGGCGATCACCGCCCTCGACCCGGCGAACGCCCAGCCGTGCGGCCTGGCGGCCAACTCCTTCACCTCCGTCTCGCTCGACCCGCCGCTGGTGGCCTTCTGCGTGGCCCACACCAGTACGAGCTGGCCCCGGGTACGCGGCGCGAAGGTCGTCACCGTGAACGTGCTGGCCGAGCACCAGCAGCCGGTCTGCGCGCAGATGGCGGCCAAGGGCGGCGACAAGTTCGCCGGTCTGGCCTGGACCGGCTCCCCCGGCGGCAACCCGGTGCTGGAAGGCGCGCTGGCCTGGCTCGACTGCGTGATCGAGGCCGAGCACCCGGCCGGCGACCACATGATCGTGGTGGCCCGGGTGCTGCAGCTCGACACGCACGCCGACGGCGGCCCCCTGGTCTTCTTCCAGGGCGGCTACGGGGGCTTTGTTGAGCCTTCGTGAGCAGGCCCGCGCCTGGCTGGAGGAGAGCCTGGCCGGCGAGTTCGCGCACGTCCGCGGTCTCGGCGGGCCCGGCAGGGAGCACGAGGGGCACGACCTGCGCCTGGCCTGGGAACGCCGGCTCGGCCAGGCGGGCTGGACCTGCCTGAGCTGGCCCGAGCGGTACGGCGGCCGGGCCGCCTCCCTCGACGACCAGGTCGCCTTCTACGAGGAGTACGCCAGGGCCGGCGCCCCCGCCCGGGTCGGCCTGATCGGCGAGGGGCTGATCGGCCCGACCATCCTGGAGTTCGGCACCGACGAACAGAAGGACCGTTTCCTCCCGCCGATCCAGCGCGGCGAGGAGCTGTGGTGCCAGGGCTACTCCGAGCCCGAGGCCGGGTCCGACCTGGCGAACGTCCAGACCAGGGCGCGGCTCGAAGGCGACGAGTGGGTGATCACCGGGCAGAAGGTGTGGACGTCGCTGGCCCACGTCGCCGACTGGTGCTTCGTCCTGTGCCGGACCGAGGAGGGCTCGCAGCGGCATCGCGGGTTGTCGTACCTGCTGGTGCCGATGGGCGGGCCGGGCGTCACCGTACGTCCGATCAGGCAGCTCACCGGCACCTCCGAGTTCAACGAGGTGTTCTTCGACGGCGCGCGCACGGCGGCGGGGAACCTGCTCGGGGCGCCGGGCGACGGCTGGCGGGTGGCCATGGCCACGCTGGGCCACGAGCGCGGCGCGTCCACGCTGGGGCAGCAGATCGGGTTCCGGCGGGAGCTGGCAGAAGTGATCGCGACCTCCCGGCGGACCGGGGCGGCCGAGGACCCGGTGCTGCGCGACCGGCTCGTCCGGTCGTGGCTGGAGCTGGAGATCATGCGGCTGAACGCCCTGCGGATGCTGGGCCCGGCCCCGGGTCCGGAGGTGTCGATCGCCAAGCTCTACTGGTCGGAGTGGCATCGCCGGCTGGGCGAGCTGGCGCAGGAGGTCCAGGGGAAGGCCGGGCTCGTGGCGGCGGACGGGCTGAACGACCTGCAGCGCTTGTATTTGTTCAGCCGGGCGGACACGATCTATGCCGGGTCGAGTGAGATCCAGCGGAACATCATCGCCGAGCGCACTCTCGGACTCCCCCGCTGATTGGAGCACGGATGGCACCGCCCTATCCGAAGTCGCACGGTCTGCTCGACGGCAAGGTCACGCTGGTGACCGCCGCCGCGGGCGCGGGCATCGGCTACGCCACCGCCAGGCGCTGCGCGGAGGAGGGGGCGACGATCGTCCTGTCCGACCGGCACGAGCGCCGCCTGGCCGCCGCCGCCGAGGCGCTGACCGAGCTGACCGGCGTCAAGCCCCTGGCGGTCCCGTGCGACGTGACGTCGGAGCCGCAGGTGCTGGCGCTGTTCGACGCGGTGGTGGAGGCGCACGGCCGGCTCGACGTGGTGATCAACAACGCCGGCCTCGGCGGTACGGCCCCGCTGGCCGAGATGACCGACGAGCAGTGGCACGCGGTCCTCGACGTCACCCTCAACGGCACCATGCGGTGCACCAGGGCGGCGGTCCGGCACATGATCGGCCAGGGCTCCGGCGTGATCGTGAACAACGCCTCGGTGGTCGGCTGGCGGGCGCAGCGCGGGCAGGCGCACTACGCGGCGGCCAAGGCCGGGGTGATGGCGTTGACCAGGTGCGTCGCGCTGGAGGTCGCCGAGCACGGCGTACGGGTGAACGCGGTGGCGCCGTCACTGGCCGTGCATCCCTTCCTGGCGAAGGTGACGAGCGAGGAGCTGCTGGCGGAGCTGGCCGCCAAGGAGGCGTTCGGGCGGTCGGCCGAGCCGTGGGAGGTGGCCAACGTGATCGTCTTCCTGGCCAGCGACTACTCCTCGTACATGACGGGCGAGACCGTCTCGGTGTCCTCGCAACATCCCTGACCTGGCCCTGTCAGGGAGAATTCGGGGTAGGCGGCGGGCATCCGGCGGGCTACCGTCCGTGTCATGGGCACACGCTCCTCCTTCCTGCTCGACGTCCTGATCAGCGAGTTCGGCGAGTCGATCAAACGGGACCCGGCCGCCTTCCGGCGCAAGTTCCGCAAGATGGCGGCCTCCCCGTTCGCCTTCTACCGGGGCAGTGCCGGCCTGTTCTACGCCGACCTGACCGGCGACTTCGCCGACGGCTCCTACCTCGACGAGCCCACGGGCCGGGTCTGGATCCACGGCGACCTGCACGCCGAGAACTTCGGCACGTACATGAACGCCTCCGGGGTGCTGGTCTTCAACGTCAACGACTTCGACGAGGCCTACGTCGGCCCCTACGTCTGGGACCTCAAGCGCTTCGCCGCCAGCGTGGCGCTGATCGGCTACGCCAAGGCGCTGTCGGACGAGACGATCAGCGCGCTGGTGACCGAGTTCGCGCGGGCGTACCTGACCGAGCTGCACGGCATCGCGACCGGCGGCGACGACGCCATCGGCTCGCTCACCCTGGAGACCACCGGCGGCGTGCTGCACCGAGTGCTGCAGACGGCGCGGCTCAGCACGCGGGTGGCGATGCTCGACGTGGAGACCGTGATCGACGACTACGACCGGCGCTTCGCCCTCATGGACGGCCGCGAGGAGGTCGACGCCGCGACCCGGGAGAGGGTGCTGGCGGCGTTCGAGGGCTACCTGGGGACGCTGCCCACGCCGTCCAACCCGGTCGAGCACGTCGTCAAGGACGTGGCGCTGCGCAAGGGCGTGGGGATCGGGTCGGCGGGGCTGCCGTCGTACAACCTGCTGCTGGAGGGGCGTTCGCAGGCGCTGGAGAACGACGTCGTCCTCTACATGAAGCAGGCCCAGGTGCCGGCGGTGGCCCGGTACGTCGACAACGAGAAGGCGGCCTCCTACTTCCTGCACCAGGGCCACCGCACGGCCGAGTCGCAGCGGGCGCTGCAGGCCTACGCCGACCCCTGGCTCGGGTACGCCTCACTCGACGGGGTGGGCCAGCTCGTGGCCGAGGTGTCGCCGTACTCGGCCGACCTCGACTGGGACGACGTCAACGAACCCGACGAGCTGCGTTCCATCATGCGCGACCTGGGACGGGCGGTGGCGCGCATGCACTCGGTGGCCGACGACGAGTCCAGCCACGACCTGGTGGACTTCTCGACGGAGGAGGCGATCGTGGCGGTCATCAACGGCGATCAATCCGGATTCATCGGCATGTTGGTGGATTTCGCCCACCGATATGGGGCACAGGCTCGTGAAGACCATCAACGGTTCGTCGACCTGTTCAGGAACGGTCGCCTGCCCGGAGTGTGAGCCCTCGCGGCGGCCGCGGAGGAGCATCGTGCGTCATCTCATTGGGCTGCTGCTGGGGACCGAGGAGGACTGGCCGGCGGCGTTCGAGACCGTGTTACGCCGGTTGGGGCCGATCAAGGGGGTGGGCGAGTTCGACGTCGAGCGCATCACGATCGAGCCGTTCGACCTGCGTGCCAAGCCACGTCACGAGCTGGTGATCGACCGGCTGGCGTACTGGTACTACCACCCCCGCGAGTGGCTGAAGAAGATCGCCATGATGGACGACGTCTATCTGCTGAACAGCCCGTTCACCTTCCAGTCGATGGAGAAGCACGCGGCCTACTGCGCGATGATGCGGCTGGGGCTCAAGGTGCCGGAGACGGTGCTGGTGCCGTACAAGAACCCGGTGGACAACTCCCGGTACGCCTACACCGCCGAGCGCTACAACCAGTCCTTCGACCTCGACGCGGTCGCCGAGCGCATCGGCTATCCGCTGTTCATGAAGCCGTACGACGGCGGCGCCTGGCGGGGCGTCTCCCGCGTCCGCGACCGCGACGAGCTGCACCGCGCCTACGACGAGAGCGGCGAGATGCTCATGCACCTCCAGCAGTCCGTCGAGGGGTACGACGCCTTCGCCAGGTCGTTGTCGATCGGCGCGGAGACCATGGTCATGCGCTTCCGCCCCGACGAGCCGATGCACGCCCGGTACGCCGTGGACCACGAGTTCCTCTCACCGTCCGTGGGTGAGGAGGTCGTCACCGTCGGGCGGCTGGTGAACGCGTTCTTCCGCTGGGAGTTCAACTCCTGCGAGACGCTGGTCAAGGGCGCCGACGTGCACCCGATCGACTACGCCAACGCCTGCCCCGACGTGGCCCTGACCAGCCTGCACTACTACTTCCCCTGGGCGATCAAGGCGCTGGTGAAGTGGAGCGTGTTCTGCGTGGCCACCCGCCGCCGGCCGCGCATCGACCTGGAGACGCACGACTACTTCGAGGTCACCGGCGACTACGGGGAACGGCTGGCCCGGTACCGCGAGCTGGCCGACCGGTACTTCGAGGTGGACCGGTACGAGGAGTTCTGCCGTACGCATCTGGGGCACATCGACGAGATCGTGCTGGAGTGGGTGGCCGGGCCGGAGTTCGACCGGCTGCTGGTCGACACGGTGGCGGCCACGTACCCGGCGACCGAGCGCGAGCGGTTCACCGAGCACTTCCGGGGGCTGTTGCGACTCTGGGTGAAGGACGAGGGCAGCTAGTAACCGACCAGTCGGTATGGCATGCTTCCGGAACATGAGTCTGTTCTCGGTGGAAGGCAAGACGGTCGTCGTCACCGGCGGTTCGCGCGGCATCGGCCGCATGATCGCCGCCGGGTTCGTGGCGGCCGGCGCGACCGTCGTCATATCGGCACGCAAGGCGGCGGAGGTCGACAAGACCGCCGCCGAGCTGGGCTGCACGGCCGTCCAGGCCGACCTGTCCACGCCCGAAGGGGTGGACACGCTGGTCACGGCGGTGGGCGGCCCGCTGCACGTGCTGGTCAACAACGCCGGCGCCACCTGGGGCGCGCCTCTGGAGGAGTATCCGGAGCACGCCTTCGACAAGCTCTGGGACATCAACGTCAAGGGCGTCTTCTACCTGACCCAGAAGTTCCTGCCAAACCTGCGGGAGGCGGCCGGCCCGGACGACCCGGCCCGGGTGATCAACGTGGGCTCGATCGACGGCATCCGGGTGCCCGCCCTGGAGAGCTACGCCTACTCCTCCACCAAGGCGGCCGTGCACATGCTGACCCGCCACCTGGCCAGGCAGCTGGCCAAGGAGCACATCACGGTCAACGCCATCGCCCCCGGGCCGTTCGACTCCAAGATGATGGCCTTCGCCCTGGACGACCCCGCCACCCGCGCCGCCATCGCCTCGACCGTGCCCCTGGGACGGATCGGCCGGCCCGACGACATGGCGGGCGCGGCCGTCTTCCTGTCCTCGCGGGCGGGGTCGTACCTGACGGGCACGGTCATCCCGGTGGACGGCGGGATCTCCTGCTGATCAGACCAGCTCCTTCAGGGCCCTGGCGAAGTTCGCCGCGGCGTCCGGCGCGTACCGCAGGAACAGGTACGGCTCGGTCAGCTCCAGCTCGATGACCACCGGTGTGCCGTCGGACAGCCGGACCAGGTCGATCCTGGCGTAGAGAAGGGCGTGGGGAATGACTGCTAGCACCTTCTCGGCCAGGTCGACCTGGTCCGGGGCCGGGGTGCGGAGCTCGGCCCGCGCGTTGTAGTCGAGGGTCGCCTCCGCCGCGAGCATCGGATGGCGGCGGACGGCGTGGCTGAGGCGGCCGTTGAAGTACAGCAGGGAGGTCTCGCCCTCCGACTCCACCATGTCGAGGTAGGGCTGGACCATCGGCTGCCGCCCCGCGGCCTGGAGCGCGGCGGCCAGCTCCGCCGCCTGGTCGCGGTCGGTGGTCCTGGTCGTGTCGCGGGCTCCGGCGGAGATCGCGGGCTTGACGACGTACTCGGGCCAGTCGGGCAGGTCGTGGGCGGACCAATGGGTGGGCACGGTCGGCACGCCCAGGTCTCTCAGGTATGTCTTGTCGGTGTTGCCCTCCAGGACGACGGCCGGGTTGAGCAGCTTGGTGACGGACTCGACGCGGTGGGCCCAGGCCAGGAACTCCGCGCGCCGGTCGATGTAGTCCCAGGCCGATCGCACCACGACGGCGTCGTAGGCGCTCCAGTCGGCCGCGGGGTCGTCCCAGCGTTCGGCGCGGCCTTCGATGCCGTTGGCCTGCCAGTGGGAGAGCGCGAGGTCGCGCTCGTCGTCCAGGCCGGTTGGGTCATCAAAGGTGACATATGCACAGTTCGTCATCCAGGGATGGTAGTGGGAGCGGGCCGGGCCGCCTCGACCCGGCCCGCACGGGGACGCCCTCTCCGCGCCGGAGGGCGCCCCCGGGTCCGGCTAGGAGTCGACGCTGGTGCCGGCGTGGCTGTCGTCGGTGGCGGTCGTGGCGTTGCCGTTGACGTTGTTGACGCTGGTGGCGTCGGTGCCGCTCACGTTGACGTTCACGACGTTGCCGAAGTTGTTGCCCGACTGGGAGGTGTCATGGTTGGAGCTGGAGTTGCCCGCGGTGACGTCGGCGTGGGCCGGGGCGGACAGGAGCGTCAGGGCGGCGGCCGCGGCGACGGCGCCGGTGGTCACGCAGAGCTTCTTCATCATGTCGATGTCCCTTCCTCAGAGCTGTACGGAGGTCAGTAGAAGATGTAGGTCACCGCGATACCGCCGTCGGTGGCGGTGGTCGCGACGCCGTTGATGTTGTTGACGTTGGTCGAGTCCCAGCCACCACGGTTGGCCGCGGAGACGTCGCCGAAGTTGTTGCCCGACTGCGACGAGTCGCTGTTGCTGCTCCAGTTGTCGGACCAGGTGTCAGCGTGGGCGGGAACGGCCGCTATGGCGACGCCGGCCGCGGCCAGCACGGCACCTGCGGCGCACAGCCTTTTGATCACTTCTGCTCCTTCGGTGAGGACCCCTGCGAGGACGGCGGGCGCCAGGGCCCTGGGCAACCGCCGCCCGCTTTTTGACCTTCTGTGACCCATTGGGATCAAGGTCAATGCGACTATATAACTCTGCGTTGCCGTTCGGTAGCACAGTGTGATCAGAACATTGTTCGCCGCCTACCCTGACATGAGGTGGCAGCGACCCCGCCCTATCGTCCGGGCATGATCTATGAACTACGGCGGTACACCCTTCACCCCGGACGGCGCGACACGCTGATCACGCTGTTCGAGCGCGAGTTCGTCGAGCCGCAGGAGGCGCAGGGCATGCGCGTGGCGGGCACCTTCCGCGATCCCGACGCGCCCGACACCTTCACCTGGCTGCGTGCCTTCCCCGACATGGAGGCGCGCCGGGCGGCGCTGGAGGGCTTCTACGACGGCCCCGTCTGGCGGGCGCACCGCGACGCCGCCAACGCCACGATGATCGACTCCGACGACGTGCTCCTGCTCCGCCCGTCCGGGCCGGAGCTGCCCTCCTGGGAACGGCCGCCCGTGGGCGCCGCCGAGCCGCCCGCCGCCCTGTACGTCGCGACGATCTGCCACGTCGGGGCGGGCTTCGCCGAGTTCTTCGCCCGGCGGGTGGCGCCCGCGCTGGCCGAGGCCGGGACGCCGCCGGTCGGCTGCCTGGAGAGCGAGCACGCCGAGAACACCTTTCCCCGCCTGCCGGTCCGGACCGGGGAGAACGTGTTCGTGTGGTTCACCCGGTTCGCCCGGCCCGAGGACGAGCGCCGGGCGGACCTGCCCATGCTGGACGCCCACCTGACCGCCCCGCCGGTGCGGCTGCGCCTGCGTCCCACCGCCCGGTCGTCGATGCGCTGACGACTTCTTCCAACCCTCGGGCCCTCGGTGGAGTTGATTTCCTACATGGACCGCTACGAGGGGTTCCACGAGTTCGTACGCGCCCGTCAGCAGTCGCTGATGCGGACCGCGTACCTGCTCACCGGAGACCCCCATCTCGCCGAGGACCTGTTGCAGACGGTCCTCACCCGTGTCGCCTCGCATTGGGGCAAGCTCGCCAGGGACGGCAACCCCGAGGCGTACGCGCGCCGGGCCCTGGTGAACCAGACCATCTCCTGGCGCCGGCGCAGACGGCCCGAGCTGCCCGCCGCCGAGCTGCCGGAGACCGGCGGGCACGCGCACGACGAGGCGACCGTGCGCCGCCTGGCCCTGCTCGAGGCGCTGGCCCGGCTCACCCCGAAACAGCGCGCGGTGATCGTGCTGCGCTTCTACGAGGACCGCACCGAGCACGAGACCGCCCGGCTCATGGGCGTCTCGCTCGGCACGGTCAAGAGCCAGACGCACTACGCGCTGTCCAGGCTGCGCGCCCTCACCCCCGCGGAGGTGTACCGATGAAGACGCTGCGTGCGGACCTGCAGGCGCTGGCCGAGCAGGCGCCGGTCGTCGACCTGGGCGCGCGGGCCGTGCTGCGCGCCCGGCGCAGGCGCGCGGCCCGCCTGGCCGTGAGCGTCGCGGCGGCGGTCTGCGTGCTCGGGGGCGGAGGCGCGGTGCTCCTGCGGGAGGCGCGCCCGGCGGCGCCGATCGTGCTCGCCCCGCCGACGGCCACCGCCCTGGAGTTGCCCGCCGAGGGGGTCGCGCCGGTCGAGCAGTTCTACCGGCCGATGTGCCGCGACGACGCCTCGGCCTGCCCGTGGCGGCTGGTGACCCGGGACGGCGCCACGTACGAGCTGGCCGACGGGCCGCAGAACGGGCCGGTCGAGGCTACGGCCGACGGGCGCAGGATCGCCTACTACAGCCCCGGCAAGCACGCGATCGTCGTCCGGGACCTGGCCGGGGGCCAGGTGTGGACGTCGCCGCTGAAGCAGGACGCGGAGGACTTCGCCGCCGAGTACGCGCTGCGGCTCTCGCCCGGCGGCCTGCGCTTCGTGGTGGCGGGGGCCGGCGCGCCCCGGCTCGTGGACCTGGAACGCGGCACGGTGACCGATCTGACGAAGGGCTGGTGGCCGGTGAGCGTGGCGGACGGGACGGGCCCGGTCGTGCTGGCCAGGGCCAAGGGGGACACCACGTCGTTGCGGGTGCTCGGCCGCGACCCGGTGACGGTCCCGGAGCACACCTACGACTTCAGCGCCCTGGCCCCGGACGGGCGCACGATCGCCCGCGTCGGCACGACCCTCGACCGGAACCGGGAGCCCATGGTGCAGCGCGACGGCACGATCGTCGTCTTCGACGTCACGGGAGGCAAGGAGCGCCGGGTCAGGCCGTCGGGACTCGCCGAGGGGCTGCGGCCGGCCAAGCTGGGCGGCTGGACCTCCCCCCAGGAGGTGACGTTGCTGGCCTATCCGGACGACGACCCCCGCGCCGTCGCCAGGGTCTACGCGGTGGACGTGACCTCGGGGCGCGCCACCGAGCTGTTCGCATTGCGGGGGGACGGCCAGTCGTCCGTGCCCGGCCTGGTCCGCTAGCAGGCGGGGATCAGGGGGCCGCGCCGTAGACCGGCTCGGGGGCGGGCGCGGCCTCCAGGAGCGTGGCGACGGCCTCGCCCACCTCCTCCGGCGACCAGCGGGCGCCCCGGTCCACGGCGGGGCCGTGCCGCCAGCCGGTGGCCAGCGCGATCGTGCCGCCCTCCACCTCGAAGACCCGGCCCGTCACGTGCGCGGCGGCCGCCGAGCCGAGCCAGACCACGAGCGGGGCGACGTTCGCCGGGTCCATGGGGTCGAACCCGGCCCGCGGCCTGGCCATGGTCGCCGCGAACACCTCCTCGGTCATCCGGGTGCGGGCGGCCGGTGCGATGGCGTTGACGGTGACGCCGTAGCGGGCCAGCTCGGCGGCGGCGACCTGGGTGAGCGCGGCGATCCCGGCCTTGGCCGCCGAATAGCCGGCCTGGCCGACGCTGCCCAGCAGGCCCGCGCCCGACGAGGTGTTGACCACCCTGCCGGACACCTCCTCGCCCGCCTTCGAGCGCTCCCGCCAGTACGCGGCCGCGTGCCGCAGCGGCAGGAAGTGGCCCTTGAGGTGCACGCGGACGACGTCGTCCCACTCCTGCTCGGTCATCGAGACCAGCATGCGGTCGCGCAGGAAGCCGGCGTTGTTCACCAGGACGTCCAGCCGGCCGTACGCGCTTACGGCGGTCTTCACCAGCCGGGCGGCGCCGGCCCAGTCGGACACGTCGTCGCAGTTGGCCACCGCCCGGCCGCCGAGGGCCTCGATCTCCGCGACGACTTCGTGGGCCGGGCCGGACGACGCGCCGCCGCCGTCGCGGGCGGTGCCGAGGTCGTTCACCACGACGCGGGCGCCCTGCCGGGCGAACTCCAGGGCGTGCTGCCTGCCGATGCCGCGTCCGGCGCCTGTCACGATCACCACGCGGCCAGCGCAAATGCCCACAAGACCTCCCAAGGGGATCATGCACAGATATCAAGAAATATCGTCAGAAGCTAGGTGTTGCCAGGCGGGGATCTCGCCGCCGCCGTCCACCCGTACCTCGGCGCCGGTCACGTAGCCGGGGGCGGCCAGCCACAGGCACGCCGCGGCCACGTCGGCGGGCGTGGCGGGGCGGCCGGCGGGGATGGTGGCGTCCGCCCGCCGCTGCCCGGTGTACCGCTCGGCCGCCGTGGTGTCGGCCAGGCCGACCACGACCGAGTTGACCCTGACCTCGGGGGCCCATTCGGCGGCCAGGCAGCGGGCCAGGTGGTGCAGGCCCGCCTTGGCGGCGCCGTACGCGGCGGTGCCGGGCGAGGGACGCGCGCCGCTGACGCTGCCGATCATCACGATCGCCCCGCGGGCCGCGGCCAGCAGCGGGTGGGCCCGCTGGGAGACCAGCAGAGGGGCGGTCAGGTTGAGCTCGATGACGCGGGCGTGCAGGCGCGGCGAGGTGCCCGACACGGGAGCGGGCGGCGAGCCGCCGGCGTTGTTGACCACCACGTCGAGCCGGTCGAACCCGGCGACCAGCCGTTCGACGTCCGCCGGGACGCGCACGTCGGCCTGGACGAAGCGCAGGCCGTCCAGGGGGCCGGGGTCCTTCCTGGCGCAGACCGTCACGTCGGCGCCGGCCGCGCGGAAGGCGTGGGCGATGCCCGCGCCGATGCCCTGGGTGCCGCCCGTCACCAGCACGGACCTGCCCGTGTAGTCGTAAGTGACCGTCACGGGTGCTACCGTACCAAGCAAGCGTTAGGTGCGACCAGGGAGCGCGATGGGGATCACACTGCGGGACGGGCCGGTCGCCGAGGTCGTGGTGGACGTGCCGCCGGTGAACGCGTTGACCGTCCAGGGCTGGGCCGACCTGGCGGCGGCGGTGCGCGCGGCCGGGCGCGACCCGGCGACCAGGGTGGTGGTGCTGCGGGCCGAGGGCCGCGGGTTCAACGCCGGCGTGGACATCAAGGAGATGCGGGCCGACCCCGGGCACACGGCGCTCGTCGCCGCGAACCGGCAGTGTTTCGAGGCGTTCGCGGCCGTCTACGAGTGCGAGGTGCCGGTGATCGCCGCCGTGCACGGGTACTGCCTGGGCGGCGGCGTCGGCCTGGCCGGCAACGCGGACGTGGTGGTGGCGAGCGAGGACGCCTACTTCGGGCTGCCCGAGGTGGACCGCGGGGCGCTCGGGGCCGCCACGCACCTGGCCCGGCTGGTGCCCCAGCACCTCATGCGGGCCATGGTCTACACCTGCCGGAACGTCACGGCGGCCGAGCTGCACGCGTTCGGGTCGGTGCTGGAGGTGGTGCCGCCCGACAAGCTGCGCGAGGCGGCGATGGAGGTGGCCGGGCAGATCGCGGCCAAGGACCCGTACGTCATCCGCCGCGCCAAGGAGTCGCTGAACGGCATCGACCCGGTGGACGTGCGGCGCAGCTACCGCTTCGAGCAGGGCTTCACCTTCGAGCTGAACCTCATGGGCATGGGCGACGAGCACAGGGAGCGGTTCCGATGAGCAAGGTGATGTCCGTCGAGGAGGTCGCGGCCTCGGTGGAGAGCGGGATGACGGTCGGGATCGGCGGCTGGGGCTCGCGGCGCAAGCCCATGGCGCTGGTGGGCGGCCTGCTGCGCACGTCCGTCCGGGATCTGACGATCGTCTCCTACGGCGGGCCGGACGTCGGCATGTTGTGCGCGGCGGGCAAGGTGCGCAGGGTCGTGGCGCCGTTCGTCACGCTCGACTCCATCCCCCTCGAACCGCACTTCCGGGCGGCCAGGCAGGCGGGCGCGGTCGAGTTCACCGAGTACGACGAGGGCATGTTCATGTTCGGGCTGCTGGCGGCGGCGCACCGGCTGCCGTTCCTGCCGACGCGGGCGGGGCTGGGGTCCGGCGTGCTGCGGGTCAACCCGGAGCTGCGGACCGTGCGCTCGCCGTACGGGGACGGGGAGGAGCTGGTCGCGGTGCCCGCCCTGACCATGGACGTGGCGCTGGTGCACCTGAACCGGGCCGACGTCCGCGGGAACGCCCAGTACCTCGGCCTCGACCCGTATTTCGACGACCTGTACGCCAAGGCGGCCAGCCGCTGCTACGTGTCCTGCGAGCGGCTGGTGGACACCGCCGACCTGCTGAAGGAGGGGCCGGTGCAGTCGTTGCTGATCAGCCGGTCGATGGTGACGGGCGTGGTCGAGGCGCCCGGCGGGGCCGGGTTCACCTCCTGCGAGCCGGACTACGGGCGCGACGAGGAACGGCAGCGGCGATACGTGGAGGGCGACACCGATGAGCAGGGCTGATGTGTGCGTGCTGGCCTGCGCGGAGGCGTTCAGGGGCGACGGGGAGATCCTGGCGGCCGGGATCGGCGGGGCGGTCACGGTGCTGGCCGCGCGGCTGGCCCGGCTGACGTTCGAGCCCGGCCTGCTCACCTCCGACGGCGTCTGCCTGCTCACCGGCGACGTGCCCGCGCTGGGGGCGGCGCCCGGGGTGGTGGAGGGGTGGCTGCCGTTCCGGGAGCACCTGTGGCTGGTGCTGAACGGCCGCCGGCACGTGATGCTCGGCGCGAGCCAGATCGACCGGCACGGGAACAGCAACATCTCCTGCATCGGCGACTGGGCCCGTCCCAAGGCCCAGCTCCTCGGGGTGCGCGGGGCGCCGGGGAACACGCGGTGCGACCCGACGAGCTACTGGATCCCGCGGCACTCGCGGCGGGTGTTCGTGCCCGAGGTGGACATGGTGAGCGGGCTGGGCACCGACCGGGGGGCGTACGAGCTGCGGCGGGTGGTGACGGACCTGGCGGTGCTCGACTTCGCCACCCCCGACGGCTCGATGCGCCTGGTGTCCACGCATCCGGGGGTGAGCGTGGCCGACGTGCTGGCCGCCACCGGCTTCGACCTGGTCGTCCCGCCGGAGGTGCCCACGACACGGGAGCCGGACGCCGTCGAGCTGGCCGTCCTGGACCGGCTGGATCCCGGGCGGGCGCGCGACCGCGAGGTGGCCGGGTGAGGACGGCGCTGACCGAGCTCACCGGCTGCCGCCATCCCGTCGTCCAGACCGGCATGGGGTACGTCGCGGGCGCCCGGCTGGCCGCGGCCGTCTCGGCGGCGGGCGGGCTGGGCGTGATCGGCGCCGCCACCATGTCGGTGCCCGAGATGACGGCGGCGGTCAGGCGGGTCAAGGAGCGGACGGACGCCCCCTTCGGGGTGAACATCCGATCCGACGCCGACGACGCGGCCGAGCGGGTGGCGGTGATGATCAGGGAGGGCGTGCGGGTGGCGTCGTTCGCCCAGGCGCCCCGACGGGAGCTGATCGCCCGGCTCAAGGACGCGGGGGTCGTCACCATCCCGTCGGTGGGGGCGCGCCGGCACGCCGAGAAGGTGGCCGCGTGGGGCGTGGACGCGGTGATCGTGCAGGGCGGCGAGGGCGGCGGGCACACCGGCCCACTGGCCACCACGCTGCTGCTGCCGCAGGTCGTGGACGCGGTGGACATCCCGGTGATCGCGGCGGGCGGCTTCTTCGACGGCCGGGGCCTGGTCGCCGCGCTGGCCTACGGCGCGTGCGGGATCGCCATGGGCACCCGGTTCCTGCTGACCCGCGAGTCCCCGGTGCCCGGCGCGGTCAAGGACGTCTACCTGGCCGCCCGCGAGACCGTCGTGACGACCAGGGTGGACGGCGTGCCGCACCGCGTGCTCAGCACCCCGTTCGTGGCCTCGCTGGAACGCTCGCGGCTGCTGCGCGCGGTGCTGAACGGCGCCCGCTTCCGTCGGCTGTCCGGCCTGTCGTGGGGCGCGCTGGTCCGCGAGGGACGCCGGATGCGCCGCGGCCGGGAGCTGACCTGGGCGCAGGTGCTCCAGGCGGCCAACACGCCGGTGCTGCTGCGCGCGGCGATGGTGGACGGGCGGGCCGACCTCGGGGTGATGGCCTCCGGCCAGGTGGTGGGCGTGATCGAGGACCTGCCGTCGTGCGCCGAGCTGATCGGGCGGGTGATGGCCGAGGCCGAGGAGGTACGCAAGCACCTGCCCTGACCCGCACGACACCTGACCCGCACGACGCCTGACCCGCACGACACCTGACCCGCACGACACCTGACCCGCACGACGCCTGGCTCACACGACGGTGATGCCCCGGGCGGCGAGGATGGCGTTGGCCTGGGCCTGGTTGATGATCGCGCCGGCGAAGGCGCGCAGCTTGGCGTCGTCGGGCTGCCCGAGGTCGGCGCCGCGCAGGTCGGCCTTGGCGAACGTGGTGTTGAGCAGCCGCGTACCGATGAGCCGGCAGTCGCTGAAGGTGGCCTCGGTGAAGTCGCAGCCCGACAGGTCGGCGTCGTCGAAGCGCACTCCCTCGATGAACTCGCCGCGCAGCGAGCAGCCGCCGAGGTTGGCCAGCGTCAGGTTGCACCGCGCGACCTTGAAGCCGGTGCCGCGCGAGGCCGTGAGCGCGGCGCCGATCATGCGGCAGCCCTGGAAGGAGGCGTCGGTGAGCAGGGCGCCGCCGAACTGGGCCGAGGACAGGTCGACGTCGGTGAACGTCGCGTCGATCAGGTCGGCGTCGTTGAACCTCGGGCGCATGCCGCCGCCGCCCGCGAAGACCGCGCCGTCGAGGTCGGCCTTGCGCAGGTCGGCGCCGTCGAGCACGCAGGACTCGAAGCGGGCGCCGGCCAGCGCGGCTCCGGACAGGTCGGCCTCGGTCAGGTCGCAGCCGCGGAAGACGTGCGGCCCGTCGTCGTGGAGGGCGGGGCGGCTGTGGGAGAGGTCTTCGCCGTCAAGGATCACGGTGTCACAGCGTACCGGTGAGCACCTCCGCCGCCGCCTGGCCGCAGACCCGCGCCGACCCGTACGTGGCGATGTGCACGGCGCCGAGGTCGGAGCGGGCGGGCAGGCCCATCTCCACGACGACGGCGTCCGGCCGGGCGCTGAGCAGGTGCCGCAGCGCCTCGCCCTGCCAGGCGTAGCGGTGCGCGTCGCGGACCACGATCACCAGCGGGCGCTGCGCCGCCTCGCCGATCAGCCGCTCCAGCCTGGCCCCGGTGGTGTCCCCGGCCGCCAGCCGGGTGACGGCGGTGCCGGGCAGCAGCCGTCCCAGCGGCTCGCCGACGCCCCACGGAGTGCCCTTGTCGATGGCCAGGTTCATCTCGGGCGTCAGCTCGACCACGTGCGCCGCCCCGGTGAGCGGCAGCACGGGGGCCGTGGACCTGCGGGTGACGCGGACGGCCCGGCGGGCCGCGGAGAGCCCGAGGTAGCCGTCCTCCGGTACGGGGCTGCCCGAGGAGGTGGTCCAGGCGGCCAGCTCGCGGACCCTGCGTGCGGCGTCGGCCAGTCGCTCCTCGGGCAGCAGTCCTTCGGTCACGGCGGCGGCGATGGCGTCGCGGACCTCGACGGCGGTGGCCTCGTCGGCCCGCTCGCCGCCCACGCAGATCGCGTCGGCCCCCGCGGCTATGGCGCGGGCGGAGGCGCCCCCGATCCCGTACGCCCCCGACACCGCGGCCATTTCTATGCCGTCCGTGATGATCATTCCCTGGAAGCCCAGTTCCTCGCGCAGCAGGCCCGTGAGGACCTTGGGGCTGAGCGTGGCGGGCAGCTCGGCGTCGTAGGAGGGCACGAGCAGGTGGCCGGTCATGATCGACTTGACCCCCTCCTTGATCGCTTCCCGGAACGGGAAGAGCGCCTCCTCGATGCCGGCGTCGGCCACCACGGGCACGCCGTGGTGGGAGTCGACGGTGGTGTCCCCGTGGCCGGGGAAGTGCTTGGCGCAGGCGGCCACCCCGGCCGACTGCAGGCCGCGGACGAACGCCCTGGTGTGCCGGGCGACGAGCGCGGGATCGGCCCCGAAGGAGCGCAGGCCGATGACCGGGTTGTCGGGGTTGGAGTTGACGTCGGCGGAGGGGGCGAAGTCGATCGTGATGCCCGCGGCCGCCAGTTCGCCGCCCATGTCCCTGGCCAGGGCCTCGGTGAGGCCGACGTCGTCCACGACGCCGAGCGCGTACCCGCCGGGGCGGCTGCTGCCGGTGCTCACCTCCAGCCGGGTGACCTCGCCGGACTCCTCGTCGGTGCCGACGAGCACCGCGGGGTTCTCCGCGCGCAGCGCGGCGGTGAGCCGGGCGACCTGTGCGGGGTCGGCGATGTTGCGGGAGAACAGCACCACACCGGCCAGTCCCTCGCCGAGTCGTCGGCGGATCCAGTCCGGAGGCATCTGTCCCGCGAAACCAGGGAGGAGGACGGCGTCGGCGAGGTGAAGAAGGTCACCGCTGAGGGGCATGACCCGAAATCTAATAGGAAAGTTTCCTATTTGCTAGAGGCATTTTCTGATGTCAGCCCGGTTCCTTCCGTGTCTTATTCAACCATTGCCGGAAATGCTCACTTGAGTTGGCGCGGCGCGGCCTTTCAGCCGAGGCGTTCGATGACGGTGACGTTCGCCTGTCCGCCGCCTTCGCACATGGCCTGCAGGCCGTACCGGCCGCCGGTGCGCTCCAGTTCGTGCAGCAGCTTCACGGTCAGGACCGCGCCGGTCGCGCCGAGCGGATGGCCGAGCGCGATGGCGCCGCCGTTGGGGTTCACCCGGGCCGGGTCGGCGCCGGTCTCCTTGATCCAGGCCAGCACGACGGAGGCGAACGCCTCGTTGATCTCGATCGCGTCGAAGTCGTCGATGGCCAGGCCGGTCCGGCCCAGGGCGTGGGCCGTGGCGGGGATGGGCGCGGAGAGCATCATGATCGGGTCCGCGCCGCGCGCCGAGAGGTGGTGCACGCGGGCGCGCGGGGTCAGCCCGTGGTCGCGTACGGCCCGGGGCGAGGCGACCAGCAGCGCCGCCGCGCCGTCGGAGATCTGGGACGCCAGCGCCGCCGTGAGCCGCCCCCCTTCGGCCAGCGGCCTGAGCGCGGCCATCTTCTCCGGCGTGGTGTCCCTGCGGGGGGCCTCGTCGTCGGCGACGCCCTCCCAGGGGACGATCTCGCGCCGGAAGCGCCCCTCGTCCACGGCCCGCAGCGCGCGGCGGTGGGACTCGTAGGCGTAGCGCTCCATGTCCTCGCGCGACAGGTCCCAGGCCACCGCCATCTGCTCGGCCCCGGCGAACTGGGAGACCTCCGCCGTGCCGTAGCGGGCGGCCCAGCCCTTGGACCCGGCGAACGGGGTCTCGTGCCCGAGCGGCCGGCCCGCCAGCATGGCCGAGGAGATCGGGATCATGCTCATGTTCTGCACGCCGCCCGCCACCACCAGGTCGCTGGTGCCTGACAGCACGGCCTGGGCGGCGAAGTGCAGGGCCTGCTGCGAGGAGCCGCACTGGCGGTCGACGGTGACGCCCGGCACCTCCTCGGGCAGCCCGGCGGCCAGCCAGCAGGTACGCGC
This sequence comes from Nonomuraea sp. NPDC005730, assembly GCF_040630865.1. Lineage (NCBI taxonomy): Bacteria > Bacillati > Actinomycetota > Actinomycetes > Streptosporangiales > Streptosporangiaceae > Nonomuraea > Nonomuraea sp. NPDC005730. The sequence goes on along the minus strand of NZ_JBEXYK010000020.1, from coordinate 90,357 downwards.
GACGTCCCCGGCCTGCGGCCCGATCGTGTCCACGCAGCCGAAGATCACGTCCTCGACGGCGGCGGGGTCGGCGTCCGCGCGGTCCATCAGCTCGCGGAGCACGTGCGCGCCGAGGTCGGCCGGGTGGGCCGCGGCCAGCCCGCCGTTCCTGCGCCCGACGGGGGTACGGACGGCGGCGACGATGTATGCCTCGTTCATCTCCGCATCCTAACAAGCGCTTGGTAAGCAAGATAATGCCCCACGAGCTGGGCCTGACGCGTGAACAAGCGATTGTCTGAGGGCTCATAATGGGAAACGTGACCACGCGAAAGAACTCCGGCACCACCACGTCACCGGCGAAGCGCCAGCGCGCCTCCTCCACTGGGGCGGCCTCAGAGCGGCGTGACCACCTCGTCAAGCTCGCCGCGGAGCTCTTCGCGCGCAAGGGCTTCCAGGCCACGACCGTACGCGAGATCGCCGACGAGGCGGGCATCCTGTCCGGCAGCCTCTACCACCACTTCGACTCCAAGGAGACGATCGTCGACGAGGTGCTGTCCACCTTCCTCGACGACCTCATCGCCCGCTACCGCGCCGCCGTCGACAACAACTCCGACGCCCGCACGGTCCTGTCGGAGATGGTCCGCATCGGCTTCGGCACGCTGGAGCCCCACCGCGCCGCGATCACCGTCATGCAGAACGACTGGAACTACCTGCGCCAGTTCGAGCGCTTCAACTATCTGGTCAAGGCCGAGGACGAGGTCGAGCAGATCTGGGTGACCCAGATCAAGGCCGGTCAGGCGGCCGGGCTGTTCAGGGCCGACGTCGACCCCAAGCTGACCTACCGGATGATCCGCGACACCATCTGGGTGGCCGTGCGCTGGTTCCGTCCCGGCGGCAGGCTCAACACCACCGCGCTGGCCGAGCACTACATCACCGTGCTGTTCGACGGGCTCGCCACCGGCGAGCGCACGACCCAGCGTCAGGGATGAGCCTCGGCAAGGCGGTGCGGCTGGCCCTTGAGGAGGTCGCCGAGCCGGACAAGGCCGAGCCGATGCGCGCGTACATGAAGTCGGAGATGCCCTTCCTCGGCGTGCAGGCGACGCCGAGGCGGGCGGCGCTCAGGCGGGTGTTCGCCGGCCACCGCATCGACTCCGCGCCCGAGTGGCGGCGCGCGGTGCTCTCGCTGTGGCGGGAGGCCGAATACCGCGAGGAGCGTTACGCCGCCGTCGAGCTGACCGGCCACCACTACTACCGCGACTTCCAGACCCTCTACACCGTGCCGATGTACGAGGAGATGATCGTCACCGGCGCCTGGTGGGACCTGGTCGACGAACTGGCCACCCACCGCGTCGGCGGCCTGCTGGCCGCCTTCCCCGACACCATGCGCCGGCTCATGCTGGAGTGGGCGGCCGACGCCGACCTGTGGAAGCGCCGCACCGCGATCCTGTGCCAGAACCGCTTCAAGTCCCGCACCGACACGGCCCTGTTATACGCCTGCATCGAGCCCAGCCTGTCCGACACCGACTTCTTCGCCCGCAAGGCCATCGGCTGGTCCTTACGCGAGTACGCCAAGACCAACCCCGACGAAGTCATCCGGTACGTCCGCGCCAAGGGCATCTCCGGCCTGAGCCGCCGCGAGGCCCTGAAGAACCTGCCCGTCAGCTAGACCCTGCCCATCCGGCCTCACCCGGTCCTACCCGGTCTCACCTGGTCCAGAGCGCGTCCTGCACCGCCTGCACCAGCGCCATCAGCTCCGGCGTCACCCGCTCCCGCGCCCAGGCCAGCGCGTAGGTGATGCGCAGCTCCCCCGCCTCCAGCGGCACGAACCGCACGTCGTCCCGTCTGATGGACCTGACCAGGAGCTGCGGGATCGGCAGCAGCCCCGCCCCGGCGGCCACCAGATCGAGCGCGGCGGCGAAGTCGTCGTCGGCCACCATCCGCGAACGCCCCGGCAGCCCCGCCCACGGCCGGCTCCCCGGCGTCAGCAGCACCTGCCCGCCCAGGTCGTCCGGCGTGACCCTGCCGTGCCCGGCCAGCCGGTGCCCGAGCGGGACGGCCAGATGGTCCACGGTCACGTGGAAGCGGGCCGCCGTGACGAACTGCGCGGGCGCTGGCGTGGCCAGGATCGCGGCCGAGACCTCCCCGCTGCCCAGCGCCTGGGCCGCGGCGCCCCGTCCGGCCGCGACGAGCTCCACGCCGATCGCCGGGGCGCGCCCGGCCAGCCGCCTGGCGATGCGCGCGGCGAGCGTGCCCACCAGCGGTGGATAAGCCAGGTGAATGGTCGCACGGGCCAGTCTGGCGGCCTCGGCGGTGAACGTCTGAGCCGATTCGAGCACCTGTCTGGCGTACGGCAGCAGCCCCTTCCCCTCGGCCGTCAGCCGCACCTCGCGGGCGCTGCGCTCGAAGAGCCTGACCCCGGCGGCGCGTTCGAGCCGGTTGATGGCCTGGCTCACGGCGGGCTGCGACATGCCCAGGTCGGCGGCGGCGGCCGAGAAGCCGAGCCGCTCGGCGACCAGGAGGAAGCAGTGGATCTCCTTGAGCATAAGCAGCACTTATCGATGATGCACCACCTCGGCTCCGCCGGACACGATTCCCGCATCTGACCGACGTGATCGAGGAGCTGAGATGTCGCCATTCCCCACGTCCACGGTGCTCGGGTACCCGAGGATCGGGCCGCGACGGGAGCTGAAGCGGGCCCTGGAGTCGTACTGGGACGGGCGGTCCGGCCGGGCGGAGCTGGAGCGGACGGGCGCGGAGATCAGGGAGCGGACCTGGCGCCGGCTGGCCGAGCTGGGCCTTGCGGGCCTGCCGTCCAACACCTTCTCCCTGTACGACCACGTGCTGGACACGGCGGTGCTGCTGGGCGCGGTGCCCGAGCGCTACCGCGCGGCCGAGGACCCCTACTTCGCGATGGCCAGGGGCACCGAGGGCCTGGCGCCGCTGCGGATGACGAAGTGGTTCGACACCAACTACCACTACATCGTGCCGGAGATCGGCCCGGAGACCGTCTTCAAGCTGGACGCCGCCAAGCCGCTCGCCGAGGTGCGTGAGGCCCGCGCGCTCGGCCACGAGACGCGGCCCGTCGTGGTCGGGCCGGTGACGTTCCTGCTGCTGGCCGGGGCGCCCGAGCGGCTGGAGGACGTGCTCGGCTGCTACGAGGAGCTGCTCGCGGCGCTGGCCGCCGAGGGCGTCGAGTGGGTGCAGCTCGACGAGCCGGCGCTGGTCGGCGACCGCACGCCCGAGGAACTGGCGGCCATGCGGCTCGCCTACGACCGGCTGGGGTCGGCGGCCGTCCGTCCGGAGCTGTTCGTGGCCTCCTACTTCGGCGACCTCGGGCCCGCGCTGCCGGTGCTGGCCGGCACGCCCGTCGAGGCGATCGGCGTGGACCTGGTGCGCGGCGGCGCCGTGCCCGACCTGCCGGGCAAGACCGTGGTCGCGGGCGTGGTGTCGGGCCGCGACGTGTGGCGTACCGCGCCGGAACGCGCCCTGGCCGCCCTCGGCGGCGTGCGCGCGGACCGGGTGACGGTGAGCACGTCGTGCTCGCTGCTGCACGTGCCCTACGACGTGGACGCCGAGCCCGACCTCGATCCGGCGCTGCGGGAACGGCTGGCGTTCGCCGAGCAGAAGGTGGCCGAGGTGGTGGCGCTGGCCCGGTCGGACTTCCGGGGGCCGGTCCCGGCCGGGCCCTCGGTGCCGCTGACCGCGCCGGCCGCGCCGGAGGAGCGCGCGCCGTACGCGGTGCGGGCCGCCGCCCAGGACGCTCACCTGCGCCTGCCCGTGCTGCCGATCACCACCATCGGCTCGTTCCCCCAGACCGGCGAGCTGCGCGCGGCGCGGGCGGCCGTGGTGGCCGGCACGCTGTCGGAGGAGGACTACGAGCGGCGCGTCGAGGCCGAGATCGAGCACGTCGTCAGGGTGCAGGAACGCCTCGGCCTGGACGTGCTCGTGCACGGCGAGCCCGAGCGCAACGACATGGTGCAGTACTTCGCCGAGCACCTGGACGGGTTCGCGGTCACCAGGAACGGCTGGGTCCAGTCGTACGGGTCGCGCTGCACCCGGCCGCCGATCCTGCACGGCGACGTCGGCCGTCCCGCGCCCATCACCGTGCGCTGGGCCTCCTACGCGCAGTCGCTCACCGCCAAGCCGGTCAAGGGCATGCTCACCGGGCCGGTGACGATCGTGGCCTGGTCGTTCGTCCGCGACGACCTGCCGCTGCGGGACGTGGTGTTCCAGGTGGCCGACGCGGTACGCGAGGAGGTGCGCGACCTGGAGGCGGCCGGGGTGTCGATCATCCAGATGGACGAGCCCGCCCTGCGCGAGCTGCTGCCGCTGCGGCGGGCCGCGCAGGCCGACTACCTGGAGTGGGCGGTGGCGGCCTACCGGCGGGCCACCTCCGACGCGGCCGACCGCACCCAGATCCACACCCACCTGTGCTATTCGGACGCCGACCAGATCCTGGCCGCCATCGACGGCCTGGACGCCGACGTCACCACGATCGAGTCGGCCCGTTCGGGGGCGCGCATCCTGGGCGCGGTGCGCGCGTTCGGCCGCGGCCTCGGCCCCGGCGTGTACGACATCCACTCCCCGCGCGTGCCCGGCGCGGACGAGGTCGAGGACCTGCTGCGCAGGACGCTGGCGGCGCTGCCGGCCGAGCGGGTCTGGGTCAACCCCGACTGCGGGCTGAAGACGCGCACGTACGAGCAGGTGGAAGCCTCGCTGGCGCACGTCGTCGAGGCCACCCGGCGGCTGCGGGCCGAGCTTCAGCCGTAGAGCGCGGTGAACTCCTCGACCGTCATCCCGAACAGGATCCCGTCGTCGTAGCGCCCGGCGGCGAAGCGGCTCCTGCGCCGGCGGCCTTCCTCGACGAAGCCGAGCCGCCGGTGCAGGGCCTGCGACGGGTCGTTGGAGCTGTAGACCCACGCCTCGGCCTTCTGGAAGCGGCGCTCGGCGAACATGTAGCGCAGCAGCAGGACGATCGCCTCGCTGGCGTAGCCCTTGCGGTGGTGGGGCGTGCCGATGGAGATGCCGTAGCAGAACGTGCCGTGCACACGCTCGACCTCGTGCGTGTTGAGCATGCCGACCGGGCGGCCGTCGCCGGCGTCGGCGATCACCAGGCGCAGCTCGTCCATGTCGGACTCCTGCTCGGCCAGCTCCCTGGCCCACTTCTGCGCCTGGGCGGCCGAGCGGGGCGGAGGCAGCCGCCAGCCGTTCCTGGCCGCGTCGGTGTCCTCCTCGAAGGCGAGGAACGCCGCCCAGTCCTCCGGTTCGATGGCCCTCAGGCGCACCCGCTCGCCGACCCACGCAGACGTCATGAAGGGGAGCAAACCAGAGCACGCCCCCCGCGCGCGAACCCTTTTTCCGGCCCTCACCCGCGCCCGTACGTGTCCTCGGCCCGCCAGAAGTACCAGAGCCCGGAGATCAGTCCGGCGACCGCCCAGAACGCGCAGCTCAGCCAGACGAGCGGGCGAGGGCTGTACGCGTGGATCAGGAGGTCGCGCATGAACTCGATGGTGGAGGCGGCGGGGTTGAGATACATGACGTCGGCCACCCACTGCGGCAGCCCGACCCCGCCGACCGGCTTGCCGGTGACCGGGTCCGGATATCCCACGATCTTGTACTGGATCGAGAAGAAGACCCCGGAGGCGTACAGCCAGGTCCGCAGGACGAACGGCAGGAGCTGGTTCACGTCGCGCAGCGAGGCCCCCAACCGCGCCAGGACCAGGCTCAGCCCGATGTTGAACATCGTCTGCAGGAGCAGGGCGACCGGGATCAGCAGCCAGAACCAGGTGGGGAACTCCCCCATGACGACCACGAGGACGAGCAGCACGCCCATGGAGATGGCCGACTGCCGCAGTTCCTGAAGGGTGTAGGCGAGGGGCAGCGCGGCGCGGGGGAAGTGCAGGGCGCGGATGAGCGAGAGGTTCCCCGAGACGGACTTGGCCCCCGCCGAGGCCGACCGCTGGCTGTAGGTGAAGACGAATATCCCCGTGACGAGGAACGCCGCATAGTTCTCGATGTGCTCCTGTCCGCCCAGGACGAGGCCGAACATGACCCAGTAGATGCCGGCGTTCAGCAGCGGCGTCACCACCTGCCAGAGCTGCCCGAGCGCGGAGGCGGAGTACTTCGAGGCGGTCCGCGAGGTCGCGTACACCAGGATGAAGTGCCGGCGTTCCCATAATCGGCGCAGGTAGACGTGCATGTCCGGGCGGGCCATGGCTCGCCGCAGCCCGTGCCGGGTCGCGAGGGCGGCGAGTGATTCCTGTTCGGGCGCGGATGACATGGGAGTCTCCTCACGGCCTGCTGCGTCGCGGAATGCCCAGGAGTCTAGGCTCCGGCGTGGCGGGACGGGCGCTCTCGCGCGCCTCCGGGAGGACGCCTTGCGAGCCTGCGAGGGGCGCGGTTCCACGTGAGCGCCGACGTCGGGTCAGGCAGCTCGTCCGTCCAGGAAGTCGACGACGCGGGTGTTGAGGTCGGCGGGCTGGTGCCACGGCATCGCGTGATGGGACAGGTGCGGCAGCACCGCGGTCCGCGCGCCCGGCAGCAGGCGGGCGGCGGCCGACGCGACGCGGTGCGGGGAGTGCGCCTTGCCACGTCCGGCGACGAGCACGAGGGCCGGCGTGGTGAGCGCGCGCAGCGATCCGGGCCCGGGACGCCTCCCGGTGACGATCTTGGTGTCCGGGAACTCCGCGGCCAGGCCGTAGAGCCGCAGCCAGGCGGGGTCGGCGGGCGCGCCGCCGGTCTCCCATTCCAGGAAGGCCCGCGCGCGCGAGGCCGTCGGCCGCAGCAGGGTGGGCAGGGCGCGGGCCAGGTATCCCGCCCGGAACCCGCCGAAGCACTGCGTCGGGTCGAGCAGGACGAGCCGCCGGACCCGCCGGGGTGCGTGGAGTGCGTACGTCAGGGCGATCCACCCGCCGTAGGAGTGTCCGCACACCGCGGCGCTGTCGATCCCGAGGCCGTCGAGCACGCCGTCCAGCCAGGCGAGCAGGTCGTGGACGTTGCGCGGGGGGCGTTCGCCCCGGATGCTCCGTCCCGGCTCGCCGATGCGGTCGACGGCGTAGACGCGATGGCGGCGGGCGAACTCGGCGACGTTGGCGAACCACATCGCCGCCGTGGTGCCGCCGCCGTGCAACAGGACCAGCGGCGGGCCGTCCGCGGGGCCGCACGCGTTCACCCGGGTCGTGCCGTACACCGAGGGCAGGTCGATCGGCTCGACCGGAACCGGCCAGCGTTCGAGGACCGCGTCGTACGCGGAGAGGAAGTCGGACATGCCGCACCTCGCTAAATAGCTTGCTCAGCAACAATCTCGTTGGGCGAGATAATGCCATACTGGTGGCATGACGATGCCGCGGGAGGACGCCGGGAACGTGGACGATCAGGACGCCGGGATGCGGCTGGTCCACCTGCTGCGCGCCGTCACCGTGGAACTCGACCGCATGGGCGAGCGGTTCGCCGCCGCGCATGCCCTGCACCCGACCGACGTACGCGCCCTCATCTGCCTCCTCGACTCCGCCCGCACCGGCGCCCCCGCCACCCCCGGAACGCTGGGCACGCAGCTCGGGCTCAACAGCGCGGGCACCACAGCGGTGGTGGACCGTCTGGAACGGCTCGGTCACGTCCGCCGGGAGCGCGACACCCGGGATCGGCGGCGGGTGCTGCTGAAGGTCGACGAGAGCGCCGTCACGCTCGGCTGGAGCTTCTTCGGCCCGCTCATCCAGGACATCGTCGCCCTCATGGGCCGGTACGACACCACGGAACAGGCCACCATCGAGCGTTTCCTCAGCGACGTCCACAAGGCCGTCACTGAGGGGTAGGCCGGCGTCGCGATCAGATGGTGCTTCGGCGCCGTCATCGACGAGGTGCTGCTTGCCCGGTCGGCCTTACTCCGGCGAGCCGGAGCTCGACGGAACGACCTTCCCCTGCCAGGACAAGGGTGTCCCAGGCTCAGGACGCTCATGTCTCGTAGCCTGGATGGCATGAGCGTGATGCGCGACGAACTTCATCACCTGGTGGACCGGCTGCCCGAAGAGAAGGTCGCGCCTCTGCTCCGTCTGGTCCGGGATCAGCTCGACGAGCAGCAGGCGGTGCGGGACCTGCCGTTCATCGGGATGCTCGAGGCGGAGCCGGATGTCGCGGAACGCGCCGAGGAGATCCTGCGGGCGGAGGACAATCACCCCTTGTGATCGTCCTTGACACAGGCCCGTTGGTCGCGGCGCTCAACAGCTAAGACAGGCACCATGAGGTGTGTCAGCTGGTGGAGAGGCGGCAGGGCAGTTCAGCGGAGGCTTCGTTCCTGCGAACCTTCGGGGCAGGTCTGCACTTGGTCGATCTCACTGAGCAGGACCTTCGGCGTATGAGCAGGTTGGTCGCCGCCTATGCGAACCTGCCCCTGGGCGCGGTCGACGCCTCCGTCATAGCGATCGCCGAACGGCTCAACACGCCAGAGGTGGCCACGCTCGATCGCCGGCACTTCACGGTGGTGCGCCCGCACCACACCCATTCGCTGCTCCTCCTGCCAGAAAAAACTCTGAGAACGACTGCTTCGGGGGCGGCGGGACAGGCATGGCGTGCCCGGGCGGCCTCCGTCTGATCAGTTGCTCGTCGTGGGTGAGCGCGACTCGTGGAGCCTGCTCTCGGCCTGGAGGTTCCCGGCCAGTTCCGCCAGGGTCGCCCCGCAGCGGACGTTGGAGAGCCCGCTGTCACGGGACACGAGGGGGACGCGGAACGCGACCCAGCCGCCGGTCACGTCGATGATCCGCCAGCCGGGAAACCTGCCGAGCACTTGCTGCACGGTCAGGCTCATGGCCGCGCTCCCGCGGTCAGCGCGGGACGCTCATGCGAACGGCGCAGCTCCGCGTAACGGAAAGCGACGCGCCGTGCTGCTCTTCCCGGCTCCGGAAGTGGGTGCCATGCGTCGTAGGCGCGCTCGCGTTCCGGCTCCCAGCCAGTACGCCACCAGAACCCGTCGGGGCGACACCAGACGACGAGTCCGACCCAGACGGAGACGAGCGCCATCCCGAAGCCGTCACGTACGTCGCCAGGCACGTTCAGCTGCGCCAGCTCCCGCCGCAACTGCTCGGCCGCGTCCAGCGACGTCATGACCCACGGGCGAGATCGTGTGTGTTGTGGATTCACTCCGCGCCTGCCTCCAATGACTTTCGGTCCCGGTACGCCAAGTGAAGCCAAATGGAGGGGACCTTTGAACCTCGCCGCAGCCCGTTGCCGGGACGTGTCACGGCACACGGAAACGTCCCGGGACGGCCTTGAAACGTCCCGGACGTTCGCGTCCACTGGATGCGTGAACGAGCGCCTACGCACAGCGATGCTCCGTCATGGTGTGGCCCTGGAGGACCTGGCCGAGACCTGCGGCGTCGAGCCCAAGACAGTCGAACGCTGGATCAACACCGGCCGTGTTCCGCACCGAAGGCACAGGTGGGCTGCGGCGAAGCTGCTGACCGCCGACGAGACGTACCTGTGGCCCGACGTGCTGGAAAGCAGCGGGGCTCGCCGCGGCAGGGCGAACCGGTCCGAACTCGTGGAGGTCTTTCCCGACCGTGCCAGCGTGCCTCGCGAGCTGTGGCTTCGGCTCCTCACCGACGCTCAGGAGCGGGTGGACGTTCTCGTCTTCTCAGGAACCTTCTACGCTCAGACACAACCCAGGATCGCCCGATTGCTCACCGAGATCGCACAGCGCGGTGTCGCGATCAGGTTGTGCTTCGGCGACCCCGACGCGCAGTCGGTGGAGACGCGAGATCGCGAGGAAGGGCTGGGCGGAACGCTGCCCGCCAAGATCCGCTCATCCTTGACCTACTACCGGACGCTGCCGGACCTGGATGGCTGCGAGATTCGTCTGCACGCGACCACTCTGTACGCCTCGCTGTTCCGCTACGACGACGACATCCTGGTCAACCCGCACGCGTACGGCGAACCAGCCTCCGCCAACCCGACCTTCCACTTCCATCGTCTCGACGGGGGGACGATGGCTGAGCACTACATGTCATCCTTCGAGCGAGTCTGGGCCGGAGCCGTTCCGTGGTCCGGCGCGGAAGTCTGAGGAGCCATTCCCCATGGGACGAGTCGAGTACTGGAACGCCCCGGACGCCCCCAAGGCCAACAGCCTGGTGCCGGCCTGCGGGACGGTGACCGTGGACGACGCCGGCCGCATCCTCATGCAGCGCCGGCGCGACACCGGTCAGTGGGCGTTGCCGATGGGCAAGATGGAGATCGGCGAGACCCCTTCACAGTGCGCCGTACGGGAGACGGAGGAGGAGACCGGCGTCCGCGTCGAGCCCACCGGCCTCCTCGGCGTCTACTCCGACCCGGGCCACATCGTGGCCTACACCGACGGCGAGGTCCGCCAGGAGTACGAGGTGATGCTGATCGCCCGCCCGGTCGGCGGCCGTCCGGAGGCCAACGACGAGGCGAGCGACGTGCGCTGGGTCGAGCCGGGCGAACTGCACACGCTCGACATCCATCCGACCCAGTGGCGGCAGCTCATCGACTATCTGGAGCAGAGGCATCCTCATATCGATTGACCTGGATTCCGTTGTCGTCGATGTCTCGTGGAAGCGGAACGACGCTCGCGCCCGTCCACGGCGACCCCATGCCGACTGTGATGGAGCCTCCCGGCGGGGCCCAGGGGCAACCCGGTAGCCGGTCGTGAGCGGGCCGGACCATGGCGCCGCCAGGCGCGGGGGTTGCGCCGACAGGCGCCTCAAGAAGAACTGCCTGAGCTCCCGAGGCGCGAAGCGCCCATCGGCGAAGACCATTGGCCCAAAGGCCCTATTTGAGGGCTCCAGAGGTCAGGCCGGATTGGATCTGGCGCTGGAACACCGTGTAGACCACCAGCATCGGCAGGATCGCCAACGTCAGGGCGGCGAACAGCGCCGACCAGTCCTGGTCGTACCCCGCCGACGTGGAGATGTCGGCGATCCCCTGCGTGAGCACCCATTTGTCCCGGTCCTGGAGCAGCACCAGCGGAAGCTGGTACTGGTTCCACTGCCCGAGCACGTTGAAGATCGTGATGCTGATGATGCCCGGCCGCGCCATCGGCAACATGATCTGGAAGAACACGCGGGTGTGCGAGGCCCCGTCCACCATGGCCGCCTCCCCCACCGCCGTGGGCAGCGTACGGAAGAACGCGGTCAGGAAGAACACCGTGAACGGCATCGAGTACGCGATGTAGACCAGCACCAGCCCCGCGTGCGTGTTCAGCCCGATGTACGGCCCCACCAGCGGCACCGCCCCCATGTTCTGCACGACGAAGAACAGCGGCGTCAGCTTCAGGTACACCGGGAAGGCCAGCCCGGACACGAACAGGAAGTAGATCGGCCGGTTGGCGCGGAAGGGGTAGCGGGCCAGCACGTACGCGGCCATCGAGCCGAGCAGCATCGTCCCGGCCACACTGAAGGTGACGACGATGACGCTGTTGAGCATGTACTGCCCGATGTGCGCCTGTTCCCAGGCGCGGGCGAAGTTGTCCCAGTTGAGCTTGGCCGGCAGCCCCCATGCCTCGCCGAAGATCTCGTCCTCGCTCTTCACCGAGGCCAGGAAGGTCCACAGGATCGGCACCACGACGAGCACCGTCCACACCAGGAGCGCGACGTGGGAGAGCACGGCCATCGGCCCGAGCCGTCGCCGGCGCTCCTGGCGGGCCAGTTTGCGGGAGTTCGCCACCGTCCACGTGGTCGTCGTTGTCATCTAGTACTCGATTCGTTCGCGGCGTGACAGGCGCAGCGAGAGGATGGCGAAGCCGACGGTGAAGAAGAACATCATGACGCCGAGGGCCGAGGCGTAGCCGAAGCGGAAGTACTGGAAGGCGTTGCGGTAGATCTCGGCGGCCATGACGGTGGTCGACCAGTCGGGGCCGCCGTGCTGGTCGGTCATCACCCACACGATCGCGAACGCGTCGAGCGCCAGGATGCCGAGGTAGACCCAGGCCACCTGGATCGTGTCCCACAGCAGCGGCAGCGTGATGCGGAAGAACAGGCTGAACCGGCCCGCGCCGTCGATCTGCGCCGCCTCGAACATGTCGCGCGGGATGGAGGCCAGCCCGGCCGAGAACAGCACGACGTAGAAGCCGACCGCCTGCCAGACCAGCACGCCGAGCACCGACCAGAAGGCCACGCCGGGGTCGGACAGGAAGCCGACCGGCTTGGCGCCGAGCGCGATCAGCGGCCCGTTCAGCATGCCGCTGCCGTCGGGCCGGAACACCTGCTGGAACAGCACCCCCACCACGGCCACGGCCAGGACCTGTGGGAAGAAGAACACCACGCGGTAGAACTTCGAGCCCGCGATGCCCGAGGAGCCCTTGCGCCCGCCCACGTTGAGCAGGAAGGCGAAGAACAGCGCGATGACGATCGTGAGCAGCGGCAGCAGCACGAGCAGCATGGCGTTGTGGCTGACGGCCTTCCAGAAGACGCCGTCCTTGAACAGCCGGACGAAGTTGTCCAGCCCGATGAAGTTCGGTGTGGCCGTCACGCCGCGCCAGTCGGTCATCGCGATGCGGAACGCCTGGAGCAGCGGCGAGATGACGTAGACGAGATAGAGGATCACCGGGGCTGCCAGGAACGCGGTGATGAACAGCCCGCGGCGATACCTGTTGAACAACATCAGCGCTTGAACTTCTTGATCGAGGAGTCGTTCTTGATCTCGTCGGCCTTCTTCTGCATGCGCTCCAGGTACTTCTCCGCCGTCAGGCCGCCGGACATCAGCTCGCCGGTGGCCGCGATGCCCTCGTCCTTGAGCTGGCCGTACCAGGTGTTCCAGCGGTAGTAGACGGTGTTGGCGCCCGCGTCGGCGACGGCCTTGGATGCGCTGGTGACGCCGGGCGAGATCGTACGGCCCTCGGTCGCGCCCTTGACCGCGGTCACCGTCTTGACCATCTCGCTGAAGTCGCCGGCCGCCTTCTTCGACAACATGCCGCGCAGGTACTCGATGCCCGCCTGCGGGTTGGCGCTCCTGGCCGAGACCATGAAGTTCTCGCCGGGCTGGGTGTGCAGGGTGCCGTACGGCATCTTGTCGGAGCCGGTGACGTCGGGGATCGGGAACATGCCGTACTCGAAGTCGGGCGGGGTGGTGCTCTTCTGCTCGTTCTCCAGCCACGACCCGGACGGCAACATGGCCACCTTGTACTTGTTCTGGGCCGTCTGGGTCTGCACGTGGTCGAGGCCGGTCGTGCCCTCCATGAGGTACTTGGCGCCCACCTCGGCCCAGGCCGCGGCGGCGGTCTTCATGGCCTCGGTGGTCCAGGCGCCGTCCTCCAGGTTGTCGATGTTGACCAGCACCTCGTTGCCGCCGATCTTGGCGGCCATGGTCAGCAGCGGCTCGTACAGGTACTGGGGGAACTTGCCGGCGTATGTGAAGGGCGCCATCTTGCCGGACTTCTTGATCGTCTCGCAGAGCTTGACGAACTCGTCCCAGGTCTTGGGGATCTCCCAGCCGTTGTCCCTGAACACCTTCTGTGAGTACCAGATGCCGTGGATGTAGTTCACGTAACCCAGCACGCTGAACTTGCCGTCGTAGGTGCCGATGTCGATGACCGACTGGTCGATGGTGTCCCTGACCTTGACGGCGGGGTCGTCCCAGCTCGGCGCGTCGAGCAGGGCGGTGAGGTCCTGGAGCTGGCCGTCCTGGGACAGGGCGCCGAAGTCCATGAAGTTGGCGCCGGAGTTGTCGATCACCTCCGGCGGGTTGCCGCCGGCGAACCGCGGCTGGAGGACCTTGGTGATCTCCTTGGTCGCGTTGTGCTTGATCTCGCTCTTCGGGTACTTCGCTTTGAACAGCGGCTCGTGGATGTTCTTGGCGTAGTCCTGGCCGAAGCCGCCGTCGAAGATCCACACCTCCAGCGGCTTGCCGTCCGCGACGCCGAACGGGTTGGCCGCGCTGGTCGCCACCGGCGCGGAGGAGGTGGTGGCCGTGGGCTTGGCGGCCGGGGTGGCACAGGCGGCCAGCGCCCCCGCGACGGGGACGAGGGCCGCGCCGCGCAGGAGTTGACGACGGCTGATATGGGGGGTGTCAGACATTGATGGCTCCTAGATGTTCATGATCCTCGTCGTATTCGCCCTGCGTATCGGCTCTCCAGGGCCTTGTTGTGCTCGTCGCCGCCGGTCACGTTGACCGACAGGTAGACGGGGGGCCGCTCGCCCAGGGCGACGAGCTCCTCCACCGCCTCGGTGACCACCATCTGCGCGAGCAGCGCCGAGGTGATCGTGGAGACCGCGCCGTACGTGCCGCCGTCCGGCAGGTCGAGGACGGCGTCCCTGTACGGGGAGCCGTTGTCGAGCACGACGTCGGCCAGGTCCATGAGCTTGCCGCCCGAGGGATGGCGCGAGGTCATGCGCGTGCTGTGCGCGACCGAGGTGATCGCGACGAGCGGGTGGCCGCGCTCCTTGACCAGCGTGGCCAGCTCCACGACCGTGCCGTTCACGCCGGAGCTGGAGACCAGGACGAACACGTCCTGCGGCTCGACGGGGGCCAGGTCGTAGATCGCGTGGGCGACGGCCGGGTCGCGTTCCAGCTCCGGGGTGAGCACGCTCGGCGGCCGGCCGCCGTACAGGACGAGGTCGCGCGGGGAGAGGCGGTTGCTGGGCACCAGGCCGCCGGCCCGTCCGGCGATCTCCATGGCGATGGCCTCGGAGTGCCCCGACCCGAACGCGTTGACCACCCCGCCGGCGCGCAGCGCGGCGACGATCAGGGCGGCGGCCCGGCGCACCGGCTCCGCCTGGCTCTCGGCGACCCGTCCCGCGAGGGCGAGGGCCGTGGGCGCGTACCGCATGTCAGCCTCTCTCCACGCGGTGGCTCTCCACCGCGCTGATCGTGAGCTCGAACGCCTCGTTGGTGCGCTCGTACGTGCGCTGCGCGACCGCCACGTAGACGGCGTCGAGCACGAAGAGCTGCGAGTGCACGGCCGCCAGCCCGCCCAGCCGGAACGTGGTCTCCCTGCTGGCCGTCGTCAGCACCAGGCCGGCCAGCTCGGCCAGCGGCGAGCGGGCGAAGGAGGTGACGGCGACCGTGGTCGCGCCGTGGCTGCCCGCCTCGGCCAGCGCCTCCATGACCTCGCGGGTGCGGCCCCGGTGGCTGATGCCGATGGCGACGTCGTCCGCGCCGAGCAGCGCCGCCTCCGACAGCGCCACGTGCGCGTCGCCGGCGCTCCAGCACGGGATGCCGATGCGGCGCAGCCTGCCTTCGAGCATGGTGGCGACGTTCCCGCTGGTGGAGACGCCGATCAGGAGCACCCGGCGGGCCCTGACGACGGCGTCGGCGACCTGGGCGACCACCGCGAGGTCGAGTTGGGCGGCGGTGTCCTGGATGAGCCTGGCGTCGGCGGCGGCCATCACCTCGATGGCCGAGTCGAGCGGGTCGTCGGGGCCGATCTCGTGCCCGACGCCCGCGCCCCAGCCGGCCTGCGCGGCCCGGCCGGTCTCCGTGGCGAGGGCGACCCGCAGCTCGGCGTAGCCGGAGAAGCCGAACGCCCGGCAGAACCTCGTCACGGTGGCGGGCGAGCTGCCCGCGCGCTCGGCCAGCGCGATGATGGTCGACCGCGCGGCCTCGGCGGGATCGCCGAGTATCACCTCGCCGACCCGGCGCAACGCCTCCGGCAGACCGGGCAGTTCTGTTTCGACGCGCCCGAGGGCTCCTGAAGTCACGAATATTCCTTCCGAATACTCGGTCTTCTGGCGAAAATTATTCTTGCTTCCCGGTCACGTCAACCCCCAGAATTCGACCGTGACCAAATCGCTGGTGGTCGGTGTCGACGCGGGAGCCACCTCGACGCGCGTCTCCGTCCACACCCTCGACGGCATCCGGGTCGGCTACGCGCGGGCGGGCGCCGGAAACCCATCGGCGCACGGCCTGGACAAGGCGGTGGCGGCGATCGGCACGGCGCTCGGCCAGGCGCTGGGGTCGCACGACGGCGGCCAGGTCGTGGCCTCGCTGGCCGGGGTCGCGGGCCAGGTCGACACGCTGGTCCCCGAGCTGGCCCGGGTGTGGGCCGGCCAGGGCATCGAGGCGGGCCCCCGGATCGAGCGCGACGTGGCGGTGGCCTACGCCGCCGGCACCGCCGAGCCCGACGGCTCGCTGCTGCTGTCGGGCACGGGCGCGGTCGCGGCCAGGGTCACGGGCTACCGCATCGAGACGATCGCCGACGGGCTCGGCTGGCTGCTGGGCGACGAGGGCTCGGGCTTCTGGATCGGCCGCGCCGCCGCCAAGGCCGTGGTCCGCGCCCTCGACCGGGGCGCGACGGGCGAGCCGGGCGGCCTGGTCGCGCTCGTCGTGGAGCATTTCCTGGGCGAGGAGCGTCCGGGGTCGCCGCGGGCGGTCGCCGACCGGCTCGTACGGCTCGCGCAGGCCGACCACATGCGGCTGGCCGCGCTGTCCACCCTGGTCAGCCGGGCGGCCGAGGCCGGTGACCCGATGGCGCTCAAGGTCGCCGAGGAGGCCGCCGACCGTCTGGTGGCCACCCTGCGCAGGGTGCACGTCTCGGGCGACGTCGTGCTCGCGGGCAGCGTGCTGACCAGCGAGGGGCCGGTGCGCCGGGCCGTGCTGGCGCGGCTGTCCGGCGAGCGGGTGCGCACGGCGCGCGACGCGGCGGGCGCGGCGGCCTGGCTGGCGGCCCGCGGCGTGCTGCCCGGCGACGACGGCAGGAGCTCGCACGCCGCGTTCACGCTCGCTCCCTGACGTTCAACGCGTGAGGAGGGCCGCGTTCACGCTCGCCCCCCTGACGTTCAACGCGTGAGGAGGGCCGCGCTGCCGTAGCTGCCGCCGAAGCCGGTCACCAGGGCGGTCTCGCGCCCGGCGCGCAGTTCCCGCACCGCCTGGGCCACGTTGTTGAGCCCGTGCACGTACCCCTCCGACAGCAGGCCGCCGTGCGGGTTCACCCAGGCGTGCCGCCGCTCCAGCAGGTACGCCCCCAGGTCCTGCCGTGCCGCCAGCCCGAAGTCCTCCAGTTGCCGGGGCACCAGCCAGGAGTAGGCGTCGTAGAGCAGCGCCGCCCGGACGTCCGAGGGCCGCATCCCGGACGCCGCCCACAACAGCGGCGCGACGTGCGCGGAGAAGACGGCCGTCACGTCCGGCGAGCGGTCCATGGAGGAGCAACCGGGCCCGCCCCCGCGGACGACCGCCCGGATGCGCGGACCGTCCAGGACGCCGCTCACCAGCAGCGCGCACGCGCCGTCGGTCTCCAGGCAGCAGTCGGCGGTGCGCAGCGGCGTGCAGACGTACGGTTTGGCCAGGTAGGCGGGCAGGCCGAGGGGCTCGCGGCGCAGGGCGCGCGGGTTGGCGGCGGCGTTGCGCCTGGACTGGTCGACGACGGCGTGCAGGTGCTCGGCGGTGAGCCCGGTGTCGTGCAGGTAGCGGGTCGCGGCCATGGCGAACAGCGGGATCGGCCCCGCCAGGCCGTAGGTGTGGCGTTCCAGTGGGCCGGTGGAGGCGGTGTTCATGCGCGTGCCGGACCGCCCGTTGAGCGCCCGGAAGACCAGGACGTTCCTGGCCACGCCGGCGTGGATCAGCATGGCCGCGTCCCCCAGCACGGACGCCGCCTGCGTCCCGCCGCCGGAGATGTCGTTGTGCCAGCGCAGCCGCTCGATCCCCAGCGCGCGGGCGACCTGGACGACCGGCGCGGAGTCGTTCATGTGGTAACTGAGCAGCCCGTCGACCTCGCCGGGCGCGATCCCGGCGTCCGCGCAGGCGGCCCGGCACGCCTCGGCGGCCAGCTCCAGCTCGGTGCGCCCGGACTGCCTGGTCAGCGCGGTCATCCCGATCCCGGCCACGGCCGCGCACCCGGCGAAGGACTGCATCCCGCCCCCTCCAGCTCGGCGATCACGATAACACGACGAGACAAGCGCTTGCTCGGCAGATGGGCGTGTATACCTGTAGCGCAACGTCGAGGGAATCGAGGACGAGCATGCTGACCGTTCCGGGCGCCCGCCTCCACTACGAGCTGCGCGGCACCGGCCCACTCCTGCTGCTCGTCGCGGGCGGCGACGGCGACTCGCGGGCGAGCGCGGCGCTGGCCGACGGGCTGGCCGACCGCTACACCGTCCTCACCTACGACCGGCGCGGCCTGTCGGCCAGCACGGTCGACGACCCCGCGCGGCCGACCACCCTGGCCACCCACGCCGACGACGTCCACCGGCTGCTGGCCGCGCTCACCACCGAGCCCGCCCACGTCTACGGCAGCAGCATCGGCGCGTTGATCGCCCTTGAGCACCTCTCCCGGCACCCCGGCCAGGTGCGGTTGCTGGTCGCCCACGAGCCGCCCGCCGTCCAGCTGCTGCCCGAGGTCGAGCGGGCGGCGGCCGACGCGGCGCAGCGCGAGGTGGAGGAGACGTTCGCGGCGGAGGGGGCCTTCGCCGCGCTGGCCAAGTTCGCGGTCATGGCGGGCATCGACCCGGCCGACCGCGAGCAGGACGCCGTGCTGCCCCGGCCGGGCCGGCAGCGGCAGGCGAACCTGGAGTTCTTCCTCACCCACGACGCCCCCGCCGTGCGCCGCCACCGGCTGGACCTGGCCGCGCTCAGGTCGGTCGCCGACCGCCTGGTGCCCGCCGTGGGGGTGAGCACGGGGCCGATCATGCCGTACCGGTGCGGGGTGTTGCTGGCCGAGGCGCTGGGGGTGCCGTACGCGGAGTTTCCGGGCGGCCACAACGGCGGCGTCTTCCGTCCGAAGGCCTTCGCCGCCAGGTTGGGCGAGGTCCTGAGCAGCGGGAAGGCATAAGCCGTGACTGGATGTCTTCACGCGGGCTGCCCCGTCTTGTAATACGGAGAGGTGATCAGCCGATAGCCCATCATCATCACCCCGAGGTGAGAGATGGATCTGCGCTACGTCAGATACGCGATGGCGATCGCGCGCGCCGGCAGCCTCCGCCGCGCCGCGACCGCGCTGCACATCGCGCAGCCCACGCTGTCGGAACAGCTCAGGGCGCTGGAGAAGGAGATAGGCGTCGAGCTGTTCAGCCGTTCGTCCAGCGGCGTGCGGCTCACCGAGGCGGGCGAGGCGTTCCTGGCCCAGGCCACGGTCGCGCTCGACGCCTACGAACGAGCCGTGGCCGCCGCCCGCGGCAGGGGCCGCACCGCCCGGCTGGGCGTGGCCGACGGGCTGGCCGACGTGGCCGCCCGCCTGCTCGCGCAGCTCCAGAACGTGCCGGTGCGCATCGCGCCGATGAGCACGGCCGAGCAGATGGTCTCCATCGCCGACGGCACGTTGCAGGCCGGCCTCGGTTACGCCCCCGGCTCGTTGCCGAGGGGCGTGGCCCGCATGCTCGTCCACCGCTTCCCGGTCCGCGCGCTGCTCCCCCGCGACCACCCCCTGGCCGGGCAGGAGGCGCTGTCGCTGGCGGACCTGGCCGGCGAGCCGCTGATCATGCCGGAGTCGGACGCGGTCGCCGGGGCCCGGCGGTTCCTGCAGGGGTTCGTCCGGCATCGGCTGCATCCCCGGCTGGGCCCGTCCGCCGCCACCCATGACCTGGTGATCGACATGGTGGGCGCGGGGGCCGGCTACAGCCTGTGCGTCCACGAGGGCAGCACCGTGCCCGACGCGCTCACCTTCGTCCCCATCAAGGAGGACGTGCCGCCGCTGGAGGCGGTCTTCCTGTGGAACCGGCAGGCCGACGTGCACGAGGTGGTGAGCGCGGCCCGCCACGTCGCCCGCTCTGGATAGCGCTATTATCTATCGATGCGCATCTCAGAACTGAGCGCCCGATCCGGTGTCGCCATCCCCACGATCAAGTACTACCTGCGTGAGGGCATGCTGCACCAGGGCGAGCAGACCGCCGCGACCCGCGCGGAGTACGACGAGTCCCATCTGCGCAGGCTGCGCCTGATCCGGGCCCTGCTGGAGGTGGGCAGGCTCCCCGTGGCCGCCATCAAGCAGGTCATCGCCGCCGTCGACGACGAGACGCTGCCCATCCACCACATGCTGGGGATCGCGCACTACGCGCTCGGCCCGGTCGTCGAGCCCGAGCAGGACGAGGAGTGGCGGACCGCCAGGGCCGAGGTCGACCGGCTGCTCGACGAGCTCGGCTGGACCGTCGCCGCGGACGCCCCCACCCGCGACGAGCTGGCGCAGACGGTGGTCCGCATGCGCCAGCTCGGCCTGCGCGTCGACCTCACGCCGTACGTCGAGGCCGTCAGGAGGCTGGTGACCGAGGTCGAGATGGACACCATCCCCTTCGACGGGCCGCGCGACGCCGCCGTGGAGGCCCTGGTGCTGGGCACCGTCCTGTACGGCAAGGCGTTCGACACGCTGCGCCGCATGGCCCAGGAGTCGGAGTCGGCCCGCCGGGTGGGGCAGCGCTAGCGGTCAGCGCCGGCCGAAAGCCGGTCAGGGCCGGTCAGAGCACGCCGTTGCGCCGCAGGATCTCGACGGCCCGCACGGTGGCCGCGCCCCGCCATTCGAGCGCGCCGGCGGGCGAGATCTGCGCGTAGTCCACGACCCAGCCGCCGTCCTCCTGCTGCGTCCCGGCCAGCCGGTCGAGGTCGGCGGCGATCACCTCGGGGGCGAACAGCCCGCGCGCCGGCCGCCCCGGGTAGGGCGCGAAGTCGAGGGGGTGCAGCCGCTCCTCCGCGGTACCGCCCTCCACGGGCACCCGCCCGTCCTCGGGGATGTGCGCGGCCAGCCGCTTGAGCAGCCCGGCCGCCTCGGGCCGCGTCCCGTGCACGGCGTCGAGGAAGCGCACGGCGAAGGAGAGCACGTAGGCGTGCGGCCGTCCGTCCAGCGCCTGGATCGCGTCGAGGCAGTAGCGGGTGGCCCGCTCCAGCCACGGATGCGCGGCCACGGCCGGGTCGTGGGCGGCCACACCGTGGGCCGCCGCCGCGGAGACGGCCGTGATCTGCAACGACGAGGTGCTCGTGTCCGCGCCGGCCCACCAGGGCGCGGTGCCGTCGGCCAGGGTGAGCGGCAGCGCGAACGGCAGCCCGCCGTCGGGCATCGTCACCGACTCCAGCCAGTCGCACAGCGCGACGGCCTGCGGCGCGGTGTCGGGGCCGATCTCCTCGAACACCTCGAAGGCGTGCAGCGCCGCGCCCGGCTGACTCTCCGGCGAGCGCAGGTCGGGCTCCAGGCCCCAGCCGTAGCCGCCGTCGGGGTTGCGGTAGGCGTCGAGGGCGTCGAGGGCGTCGAGCACGGAGGCCGGGCCGGTCTCCTCCATGAGCAAGTGGAAGCGGCGCCGGTCCAGGACCCGCGCGTGCGTGGCCAGGAACCCGGCGACCGCCGAGAGATTGACGTTCATGGGGCCATCGTGCCCGCCGCGCGAGCTCGGGTCTTGTCCGAACCGGACACGTCAGCCGGTGTCGCCCACCGGCCGTTTCAGCAGCCACGACGCGGCCCGCTGGAGCAGGGTCCGGTGGACCTCGTTGTCGTAGGACCTGGTGTCGTGCCCCAGCGCGTCGTAGACCACCCGGCCGCGGCGCACCGGACGTGCCCACACCAGCGGCTGGCCGTGCGAGGAGGCCAGGGGGCGCACGTCCGGCAGC
Source organism: Nonomuraea sp. NPDC005730 (assembly GCF_040630865.1). Taxonomy (NCBI): domain Bacteria; kingdom Bacillati; phylum Actinomycetota; class Actinomycetes; order Streptosporangiales; family Streptosporangiaceae; genus Nonomuraea; species Nonomuraea sp. NPDC005730. The sequence continues at coordinate 68,913 of NZ_JBEXYK010000020.1, read as the reverse complement.
ACGTCGAGGTCGCTGTAGACCTCGTCCACCAGGTCGAAGTCGCGCAGGCCCGCCACGATGGGGTGGGCGGCGCCGTGCACCCGCACGCCGGTCCAGCCCAGGGGCGGGTGGTGGGACTTGGGCCAGTTCCAGCAACCGCCGAGCACCCGCGGCCAGCCCTGCCAGTCGTCGAAGCAGACCGCGGCCGTGTGCATGCACAGCAGGCCGCCGCCCCGGTCGAGATGGTCGAGGAGCGTGGTGCGGGCCTGGGCGGGCAGCGCGAAGCGCCATTCGCCGCGCAGGTCGGCGAAGCGCTCCTGGCCCATCTGCCAGCGCAGCGCGTTGACGGTGATGAGCTGCACCTCCGGCGGCTCGCTCAGCGCGCCCGCGATGTCCTCGGTGATCTCGGACTCGACGCCCACCTCGCCCAGCACGTCGGCGAGCACGGCCGACGTGGCGGCGAAGTCGTGGAAGAGCCCTCCTGACAGGATCAGATTTCTCGCCACGCCCCCAGCCCATCACGCCCGGCCCGCCTTGACCACCCACCGAGCCCCTCCACCGGGCCGCCCCGCCGACTCGCCCCGCCGGGCGACAGGGCATGATGCCGGACGTGGACTTCGAGCAATACCGCCCGATGTTGCTGGGCCTGGCCTACCGCCTGCTCGGCAGCATGTGGGACGCCGAGGACGTCGTGCAGGAGGCCTGGCTGCGGTGGGAGGGCACCGACAGGAGCCAGATCAGGGAGCCGCGCGCGTTCCTGCTGACCGTGGTCTCGCGGCTGGCCCTCGACCAGCTGCGTTCGGCCCGGGTGCGGCGGGAGGCGTACACCGGGCCGTGGCTGCCCGAGCCGGTCGCGACGGGCGAGGCCGGGCCGCTGGACACGGCCGAGCTGCGCGACACCGTCTCGTTCGCGACCCTGCACCTGATGGAGAAGCTGTCGCCGCCGGAGCGGGCGGTGTTCGTGCTGCGGGAGGCGTTCGAGCTGCCGTACGACCAGATCGCCGAGATCGTCGGCTCGTCGGTGGCCAACGCCCGGCAGCTGCACCACCGCGCCTCGGTCCGGGTGTCGCAGGGCCGCGACCGGTTCACCCCGACGAACGAGGACCACGCCAGGCTGCTGACGAAGTTCATGGAGGCGGCCGGCGGCGGCGACCTCGACGCGCTGACCGAGCTGCTGCACGAGGACGTCGTCATGTGGAACGACGGCGGCGGCAAGGTCAGGGCCGCCCTGCGGCCGATCCAGGGCCGGCGCAAGGTCAGCGGCTTCATCGGCGGCCTGCTGGCCCGCTACGACTTCAGCCGGGCGCGCCTCGTCGAGGCCAACGGCCGCCCCGCCCTGTGGACGCACGTGGCCGGGACCGACCAGCTCATCGCCCTCGACGTGCGCGACGGCCGCATCCAGGGGCTCTACGGCGTACTCAACCCGGACAAGCTGACCCGGGTGCGGCCTGACTGATCGGCCCGTCACTATAGTCGGCTTATGGATCTCGGCATCTCGGGCAAGGTCGCCCTGGTCACCGGCGGCAGCGCGGGCATCGGCCTGGCCGCCGCCAAGAGCCTCGCGCGCGAGGGCTGCGACGTGTGCGTCAGCGCGCGCAACCCCGAACGGCTCGCGGACGCGGTGGTGGAGCTGCAGCAGTTCGGCCACGTGGTGCACGCCGTGCTGGCCGACGTGGAGGACCCGGCGGCGGCTCAGCGGGTGGCCGACGAGACGCGCGACGTGCTCGGCCCGATCGACATCCTGGTGGCCAACGCGGGCGGCCCGCCCACCGGCCGCTCCGACGAGGTCGGCCTCAAGGACTGGGACGTCGCGGTGCAGCGCAACCTGCTCGGCACCGTCCGGCTGATCCAGGCGGTGCTGCCGGAGATGCGCTCGCGCGGCTGGGGCCGGATCGTCACCGTCACCAGCTCGTCCGTCCGCGAGGCGATCGACGGGCTGGCGCTGTCCAACGCCATGCGCCCGGCCGTCGCCGGGCTCGTGCGCACGCTGGCCCGCGAGGTGGGCGGCGACGGCGTGCTGGTCAACAACGTGCTGCCGGGGGCGATCGACACCGAACGCCTGCGCGGCATGTCGGGCGGCGACGACGTGGTCGAGGAGCGCGGCCGGGCGGTGCCGGTCGGGCGAGTCGGGCAGGCCGATGAGGTGGGGGACGTGATCGCGTTCCTGGCCAGCGAGCGGGCCTCGTACGTGAACGGCGTCTCGATGCTGGTCGACGGCGGCGCCGGCCGGGTCATCGCCTGAGCAGGGTGGCGACGACGCCGGCCGCCCACTCCTCGTCCTTGTCGGCCGGGTCGACGAAGTAGGACAGGTTGGCCCGGTGGAAGCAGGCGCCCATCAGCAGGGCGGCCGCCGCGCCGGGGTCGAGGCCGGGGTCGGCGCGGCCCGCGGCCCGCTCGCCGTCGAGGATCTCGGCCAGCGCCCTGATCGGCAGGTGGGGGCCGGTTTCGGTGGTGACGAGCATGTGCTTGAACCGGGCCAGCAGCGAGGGGTCGGCCAGCATGCCGGAGGCGATGGTGGCGGCCTCGGTGTAGAACTCCAGCGCCGCCAGGGCGAAGCGGGTGAGGTTGTCGGCCAGGTCGCCCTCGCCCGTGCTCAGCCGCAGCCGGGCCAGCGCGGGCGCGAGCGCGGGCAGCCGTTCGAGCAGGACCGCGAGGAACATCTGCTCCTTGCCGGCGAAGTGTTTGTAGAGCAGCGCCTCGGAGCAGCCGGCCGCCTGGGCGATGCGCCGGGTGGTCGCGCCCGAGATGCCGAACTCCCGAATGGCCTGCTCGGCGGCGTCGAGGATGCGCTCACGGGTGCTCATCCGCCCATGATATGAGCGAGTGCTCACCAACCCACGCGTGCATGACATCCTTCCCTTAGGGACCATTGGGGAGAAGGTAGGGGAATGGACAAGCCGGTCATCGTGACGGTTGACGACGACCCGGGGGTGTCGCGGGCGGTGGCTCGTGACCTCAGGCGCCGGTACGGCCATGAGTACAGGATTGTCCGCGCCGAGGCGGCCCACGACGGCATCGAGGCGGTCAAGGAGATGCGGCTGCGCGGCGACGAGGTGGCGGCGATCCTGGCCGACTACCGGATGCCGCAGATGAACGGCGTGCAGTTCCTCGAAGCCGCCATGGACATGTACCCGTACGCGCGCCGGGTGTTGCTGACCGCCTATGCCGACACCGACGCCGCGATCCAGGCGATCAACGTGGTCGACCTCGACCATTACCTGCTCAAGCCGTGGGACCCGCCGGAGGAGAAGTTCTACCCGGTGATCGACGGCCAGCTCGACGCCTGGATGCGGACCGACCGGACGGCGCGTCCCGAGCTGCGCGTGGTGGGCGACCGCTGGTCGGCGCGCTCGTACCAGGTGCGGGACTTCCTGGCCCGCAACCATGTGCCCTACCAGTGGATGCTGGCCGAGGACCCCGAGGGCGCGCAGCTCGTCAAGGCGGCCGGCGAGGGTTGTCACCTGCCGCTGGTGGTCACCGAGGACGGCACCACGCTGGAGTCCCCCGACCAGGCCACGCTGGCCACCGCGGTCGGGCTGTCCACCACGCCGGCCACCGACTTCTACGACCTGATCGTGGTCGGCGGCGGGCCCGCGGGCCTCGGCGCGGCGGTCTACGGCGCGTCGGAGGGGCTGAACACGGTGCTGGTCGAGGCGCACGCCTCGGGCGGCCAGGCGGGCCAGAGCTCCAGGATCGAGAACTACCTCGGCTTCCCCGACGGCGTGTCCGGGCAGCAGCTCGCCGACCGGGCGCGCCGGCAGGCGCTGAAGTTCGGGGCCGAGCTGCTGAGCGCGCGCAAGGTCACCCATCTGGAGCCGCGCGGGCAGGCCCGGGTGATCGGGTTCAAGGACGGCGGGGAGATCGCCGCCCACGCGGTGATCCTGGCCACCGGCGTCACCTACCGGCGGCTGGAGGCGCCCGGCCTGGACGAGTTCGTCGGCCGGGGCGTCTTCTACGGCGCCGCGCTGACCGAGGCGCCGGCGTGCAAGGACAACGAGGTCTACATCGTCGGCGCGGCCAACTCGGCCGGGCAGGCGGCCGTCTACCTGGCGGGATTCGCACGCAAGGTCCATTTGTTGGTGAGGGGTGATGGTTTGGAGAAGTCCATGTCCCACTACCTCATCGAGCAGATCAACGCGATCGACAACATCGAGGTCAGCCTCCTGACCGAGGTCGTCGCCGGCGCCGGTGACGACCACCTCGAACGGCTCACGCTGTCGACCAAGGGCGAGGAGCGCACGGTCGACGCCCAGTACCTGTTCGTGTTCATCGGGGCCGAGCCGTACACGTCGTGGCTGGGCGAGACGGTCGAGCGGGACGCCAAGGGGTTCGTGCTCACCGGGCCCGACCTGGTGCAGGGCGGCCGGCGTCCGCGCAACTGGGCGCTGCGCCGCGAGCCCTACTACCTGGAGACCAACGTGCCGGGCGTGTTCGCCGCGGGGGACGTGCGGGCCGAGTCGATCAAGAGGGTGGCCTCCGCCGTCGGTGAGGGCGCGATGGCCGTCGCGCTGGTGCATCGTTATCTGGAGAAGCAATGACCGACACCGTCGACATCGACGAACTGCGCAAGCTCTTCCTGTTCGAGCGGCTGACCGACGAGCAGCTCGGCAAGCTGGCCGCCAGCGGCCGGGTGCGCTCGTTCGCCCAGGACGAGGACATCGTCCGGCAGGGCGAGCCGGCCGAGTGCTTCGCCGTGCTGCTGGAGGGCGAGGTGCAGATGATCAACGAGACGGTCAGCGCCGGCACCGTCGCCATGCCGCGCGCCTCCCAGCCCGGCGTCTACGGCGGCGCGACCTCGGCGTACCTGGGCGACCGGGCGCCGGAGACCTACCAGCACACGCTGCGCGCGACCGCGCCCTCGCGGATCTTCCTGCTGCCCGCCAAGAAGTTCGCCTACATCGTGGCCGAGTGGTTCCCGATGGCGATGCACCTGCTCGACGGCATGATGTCGGGCGGGCGCATGCAGCGGGAGATCATCGACCGGCGGCAGCGGCTGACCGCGCTCGGCACGATCACGGCCGGGCTCACGCACGAGCTGAACAACCCGGCGGCGGCGGCCGTGCGCGCGGTGAGCGAGCTGCGCTCGCTGATCAAGGCGTCCCGCATCCAGCTCGCCCAGCTGGCCGAGGCCGGCATCCCGCCGGAGAAGCTGCGCACGCTGATCGAGGCCCAGGAGGCGTGCACGAGCAACCTGGGCAACCAGCCGCAGCGCTCCCCGCTGGAGATCTCCGACGCCGAGGACGAGCTGGGCGAGGCGCTGGAGGACGTCGGCGTCGAGGACGCGTGGGAGCTGGCTCCCGCGCTGGTCAACGCCGGTTTCACCGCCGAGTACCTGCAGAAGATCCGCGGCAAGGTGGGCGAGCAGCACACCCCGGCCGCCCTCCACTGGCTGGCCGAGGCCGTCGAGATCTCCCAGATGCTGAACGAGGTCACCGAGGCCACCGAGCGCATCACCTCGCTGATCCGCTCGGCCAAGCAGTACTCGCAGATGGACCGGGCGCCGTTCCAGATGATCGACGTGCACGACCTGCTCGACAGCACGATCGCCATCTTCCGCGGCAAGACCCCGCCGGGCGTCAGCGTGGTCACCGACTACGACCGCACGCTGCCGCTCATCCCCTGCTACGCGGGCGAGCTCAACCAGGTGTGGACGAACCTGATCCACAACGCGCTCGACGCCATGGGCGAGGAGGGCACGCTGACCGTCCGCACCGCCCACGACGAGGACGAGGCGATCGTGGAGATCGGCGACACCGGCCCCGGCGTGCCCGACGCGATCAAGGACCGGATCTTCGAGCCGTTCTTCACCACCAAGAGCGTGGGCGAGGGCACCGGGCTCGGCCTGGACATCTCCTACCGCATCGTGGCCGGGCGGCACGGCGGCGAGATCAAGGTGCGCTCCGTGCCGGGCGAGACCTGGTTCGAGGTGCGCCTGCCGTTGCGCGAGCCCGCCGCCGTCCAGTGAGCCGGGTCCGCTGAGCCGGACCTTCTGACGCGGCGCGGGTCACCAGACGTTGTCCCGCGCCGTGTCGAGGGCCGTCAGCACGGCCCCCTCCAATACCGCGTCGCCCCCGACCCGGGTGGCCCTGACCTCGGTGGGCGCGGGCGACAGCTCGCGCAGCCGGACGGCGACCTGCTCGGCCAGCTCGTCGCCGCCCTCCTGGCCGGTGGCCCCGCCGAGCACCACCAGGCCGGGGTCGAGCAGGGTGACGAACGCGAAGGCGCCCTTGGCGACCCGCCGCGCCAGCTCCTCGGGCCGGGTCGTGTTCTGGAGCAGGATGCACAACGGCGTGCCCTCCACGTCGAGGAAGCCGATCTCGCCCGCACCCCCCGACGCGCCGCGCCGCACCCGTCCGCCGAGCACGACCGCGGCGCCGATGCCGTCGTCCAGCCAGAGCAGCACGAAGTCGTCGCTGCCCTGGGCGGCGCCGGTGCGCAGCTCGGCGACGGCGGCCAGGTTCACCTCGTTCTCCAGGACGACGGGCACGCCCAGCCGCTCGCGCACCGCGCCCACCAGGCCGGGCCGCCACCCGGGCACGTCGTTGGCCACCGCCAGCTCGCCGTCCATGGGCTTGACCAGGCCGGGCGCGCCGATGACCACGTTGTCGAGCGGACGGCCCGCGGCGGCCTCGGCGACCGTGGCCGCGACGAGGCCGGCCAGGTCGCCGGAGATCTCGCGGACCGCCGAGCCGACCACGTGGCCGGTGAGGTCGGCGACCGTGACCTTGATCGCCGTGCGGCGCAGGTCGACCCCGGCGACGTGGGCCCGGCCGGCGACCAGCGCGTAGAGGCGGGCGTTGGGGCCGCGCCGGTCCTCGCCGCGCTCGCCGGCCTCCTCGACGAGGCCGCCGCCCTTGAGCCGTTCGATCAGGTCGGAGACGGTGGGCCTGGACAGGCCGGTCAGCTCACGAAGCTGCGGGGCGGTCAGCGGACCGTGCTCCAGCAGCAGGTCGAGGGCGAGCCGGTCGTTGATCGCACGGGCCATGGACGGGGTCGCGGTCTTCACGCCGCCCATAATAGTCAGGAAGGCTCCCTGATAGCTCTTTTCATCAGGAAGGTTGCCTGATAGTTTTTCTGGCCATGAGCCCTCATCGCGCCATTGCGGCCGTCTTCGCCGCGCACGGAGCCGTCGCCGGCAGTTTCGCCACCCGCATCCCGTGGCTCCAGGAGCACGTCCACCTGAGCGCGGGCATGCTCGGGTTCGCGCTGCTCTGCCCCTCGATCGGAGCCTTCGCCGCGATGCCGCTGGCCGGCCGCCTGGCCCACCGGTTCGGCAGCCGCGCCACCACGCGCGCGCTGCTCGCGTTGTGGTGCGGCGGCCTGGCCCTGCCCGCCTTCGCCCCCGGCCCCGCCTGGCTGTTCGCCATCTTCCTGCTGTACGGCGCGTCGGCGGGCATGTGCGACGTCGTCATGAACGCCCACGGCGTCACGCTCGAACGGCACCTGAAGAAGCCGGTCATCTCCGGCCTGCACGGCATGTGGGCCGTCGGCAGCCTGGCGGCCGGCGGCCTCGGCACCCTGGCCGCGCACGCCGGCATCGACGCCCGCCTGCACCTGGGAGCCGTCGCCGCCGTCCTGGTGGCCGCGGGCGGGATCGCCGGGCGCGGGCTGCTGCCCGACGGGCCGCGAGCCGCCGCCGGGCCCGCGCCGCGCCGGTTCGCCCTGCCCTCGCGTGCCATCGCGGCCATCGGCGTGGTCGGCTTCTGCGGCACGTTCGCCGAGGGCGCCAGCTCCAACTGGGCCGCGGTCTACCTCACCAACGTCGCCGACGCCGGGCCCGGCGTGGCCGCCGCGGGTTACACGATCTTCATGCTCTGCATGGCCGGGGCCCGGCTGCTGGGCGACCGGGTGGTGCGGCTGACCGGCCCGGTGCGGGCGGTCAGGACGGGCGGGATCATCGCGGTCGCGGGCGGCGTGCTGGTGGTCCTGGCCCGCACGCCCGCCCTGGGCATCGTCGGGTTCGCGCTGGTCGGGCTGGGGGTCGCGGTCATCGTGCCGCTGGTCTTCGCGGCGGCGGGGAACGCGGGGCCCACGCCGGGCGAGGGGGTCGCCGGGGTCGCGACGATCACGTACCTGTCGGGGCTGACCGCGCCGGCGGTGACCGGATGGGTGGCCGACGGCGTGTCGTACCCGGCGGCGTTCGCGCTGATCACCGGGATCCTGGTGGCGCTCACGCTGCTCGCGCCGGTGCTGCGGCCGCGCGAGGCGGCTCAGGAGGTGGTCCTGGAGCGGCAGCCGGCGTGATACGCTCCCAAGCGAGCGCTTGGTTTATATACGGAGAGGCCGCCGCATGAAGTTCTCGACCTTCCACCTCTTCCACCGCTTCGACGGGCAGAGCTTCAAGGACGTCTACGACTACCATCTGGAGCTCATCGAGCTGGCCGAGGAGCTGGGCTTCGACGGGGTACGGCTGGCCGAGCACCACTTCCGCGACTACGGCGTGGCGCCCAACCTGTTCACCATGCTCGCCCACGCCGCCGCCCGCACCTCCCGGCTCCGGCTCGGCACCGGCATCGTGGTGCTGCCGCTGCACAACCCCGTCCATGTGGCCGAGGAGGCCGCGCAGGTGGACGTGCTCTCCGGCGGGCGGCTCGACCTGGGGATCGGGCGGGGGTACCAGAGCTTCGAGTTCGAGGGCTTCGGGATCGACCTGGCCGAGGCGCGCGACCGGTTCAACGAGGCGCTGGAGGTGATCCTCGGGCTGTGGACGCGGGAGTCGTACCGGCACGAGGGGAAGTTCTACCGGACCGGCGCCGAGGTCTCGCTCGCGCCCCGGCCGCTGCAGTCGCCCCACCCGCCGCTGCACGTGGCCGCGGTCTCCCCCGAGACCGTCACCATGTACGCCGAGCGCGGCCTGCCGGTCCTGGCCGACCCGGCGGCGACGTTCCGCAAGGTCGTCAAGGCGGCCGAGACCTGGCGGGAGACGGCCGCGCGGGCCGGCCACCCGGCGGGCGCCGACCTGGTGGTGGCCCGCAGCGTCTACGTCGCTTCCACGCTGGAGCGGGCCCGCGAGGACCAGGCCAGGTTCGAGGCCTCCTTCGACCGCTCGCGCATCTTCAACGAGCGCAGCGCGCCCATCGACCCAAGGACCGGCAAGGCCGCCCAGGGCTTCGAGTACTACCAGGACCGCTACCTCAAGGGCGGCTCGGTCTCGCCGGACTTCCGCTGGGAGCAGCTGGAGGTCATCGGCGACCCCGCCCGCGTGATCGAGCAGATCTCGCTGCTCAGGGACGCCGGCTTCGGCAACCTCCTGTGCGACTTCGGCAGCACCAGGCCCATGCCGCTGGAGGACATGAAGCGGGTCATGCGCTTCTTCGCCGCCGAGGTCATGCCGGCCTTCGCCCCCGCAGGAGGATGACGATGATCCACAGCCTCACCCTGTCCGACGTCCTGGCCGACCACGCCCGCAGCCGCCCCCGGGTCATCGCCGTGGTGGACGGGGACGTGCGGCTCACCTACCCCGAGCTGGACGCCCGCGTGACGCGGCTGGCCGACGCCCTGGCCGGGCGTGGCGTGGCCGCCGGTGACCGGGTGATGTGGCTCGGCCAGAACTCGCACGCCGTGCTGGAGCTGCTGCTGGCCTGCTCCCGCCTGGGCGCGGTGCTCTGCCCGGCCAACTGGCGGCAGTCGGCGGACGAGCTGCGGTTCGTCCTGGCCGACCTGGCGCCGAGGGTCGTCGTCTGGGAGCACTCCGACACCGCCGCCGAGCTGGCCGACGAGGCCACGTGGGTGCGCGCGGGCGACGCGTACGAGGAACTGGTCGCCGGGGGCTCGCCGCGCGAGTTCCCGCAGGTGGACGACGCCGAGCCGGTGCTCGCCCTCTACACCGCCGCGTTCGGCGGCCGGCCGGGCGCCGCCCTGCTCAGCAGCGCCGCCCTGGTGGCCCACAGCGCCACGCTGCTCGTCGTACGGCAGATGGAGCCGGGGTTCACCTTCCTCAACGACGGGCCGCTCTTCCACGTCGGGACGATGATGTTCTGCCTGGCCACCCTCCAGATCGGCGGCACGAACGTGTTCACGCCCGCCTTCGACGCCGAGGAGGTCTGCCGGCTGGTCGACGCCGAGCGGGTGACGCAGGCGTTCCTGTTCGGGCCGATGATCGACGCGGTCGCGGCGGCGAACGCGGGCGGCAAGTACGACCTGTCCTCGCTGCGCTTCGTCGCCCACTCCGCCGAGTGGGACGACATGATCACCGTGGACGACTCGCCCTGGTGCCGCTCGAAGATGGGCGGGTACGGGCAGACGGAGGTGGGCGGCATGCTCACCTTCCTCGGGCTGGCCGAGGGCGGCGCGGGGTTCGCGGGACGGCCGTCGCCGCTGGTCCAGGTGCGCATCCTGGATCCCGAGGGCGATGAGGTGCCGGTGGGCGAGGTGGGCGAGATCTGCGCGAGGGGCAAGACCCTCTTTTCCGGATATTTCGCCCGACCCGACTTAAATGCGAAGAAGTCGCGGTACGGCTGGCATCACACCGGCGACCTCGGCCGCCGCGAACCCGACGGCACCATCACCTTCATCGGCCCCCGGCTCCGCATGATCAAGTCGGGCGCCGAGAACATCTACCCGGCCGAGGTCGAGCGCGCGCTCAGGACCCACCCGGCCGTCGCCGACGCCGCGGTGATCGGCGTGCCCGACCCCCGCTGGCACCAGGCGGTCAAGGCGGTGGTCGTGCTCAGGCCGGACGCCGCCGCCTCGCAGGAGGACCTGGTCGCGCACGTCAGGGGTGAGCTGGCGGCGTACAAGAGGCCGCGGGAGGTGGTGTTCGCCGACGCCATCCCCAAGCAGGGTTTCACCCCCGACTACGACGCCCTCGACGCCGCGTACGGCGGCGGCAACTACCCGGGCGCCTGACCCGCGCGCCCGGCCGCCCGGTGCGGGCCGGGCCGCACCGGAAGCCCGGCCTCCAGGTGCGCGAGCGCCTTGTCCAGCTCGGCGGGGCCGTCCATGGCCGGGTTGCGGACCCACTCGAACCACAGGGCCACCATCACGCCCGTGACGGCCCCCGTGACGTTCCTGATCTCCGGGTCGTCCGCGTCCCGGCCCTGGCGCGCCGCGAGCTCCTCCCGCAGCGTGCTCAGCACGCCGGTGACGTTCTCCAGGCTGGCCGCCCACAGCTCGGGGACGGTGAGCATGAGCTTCTCCCGTTCCATGCCGTCGGCGATCTCCTCCGGCGTCTGGGCGTCCGTGACCGCCCGCATGGCCGCGCGGACGGCCTGGACGGGCCCGACCTCGGCGGGCACGGCCCTGAGCGCCTCGACGAAGGGCGGGAACTGGTCGACCAGCACCAGATCCTCCTTCGTCGGGAAATAGCGAAAGACGGTGCTGGGCGCCACCTCCGCCGCCTCGGCGACCTGCTCGACGGTCGTCGCCGCGTAGCCCTGCTCGCGGAACAGGCGCAGCGCCTCCTTCTGGATCAGGGCGCGGGTCCTGGCCTTCTTCCGCTCGCGCAGGCCCTGGGCAGGTCGTTCGCTCATGTCACCGCATTCTCCGGGCCGGCGGCCCGCGCGTCCAATCGTCGGAGATCGATGGATATTGCTATGCAACTCTCAATTGAGAGCCTACTCTCATATTTATGCGACTTCCCATCGAACGTCCCGCGGAATGTCCCTTCGATCCCCCGGCCGGGCTGTCGGGCCTTCCGGCGATGAGCCGTCTGGAGTTCGCCGACGGCCATCTCGGCTGGCTGGCCACCACCGCCGAGGCCGCCCGCGCGGTGCTGGGGGATCCCCGGTTCAGCGCCCGGCAGGAGCTCAAGCACCGGGCCGCGCCCGGGGGCCCCGCCGGGCTCGGCGCCCCCGCCCCGCCGGGCTTCTTCGCGGCGCTGGACCCGCCGGAGCACACCCGCTACCGCCGGCTGCTCACCGGCCGGTTCACGCTGCGCAGGATGCGCCTGCTCGAACCGCGGATCGACCGCATCGCCGCCGACCACCTCGACGCCATGGCCGCCGCCGGGCCGCCGGCCGACCTCGTGACGGCGTACGCGCTGCCGATCCCGTCGCTGGTCATCTGTGAGCTGCTCGGCGTCCCGTACGCCGATCACGACCGGTTCCAGGAGCTCAGCGCCCGGCTCGTCACCTTCGGCGCGGACGGCGCGGGGGCGCTCGCCGAGCTGACCGGCTACCTGCGCGACCTGGTCCGCCGCAGGCGCCTGGAACCGGACGGCGGCCTGATCGGCGACCTGACCGGCGAGCTCGACGACGACGAGCTCGCCGGACTCGCGGTGATCCTGCTGGTGGCGGGCCACGAGACCACGGCGAACATGCTGGCGCTGGGGGTGTTCGCGCTGCTGGAGCGCGGGTGCCCGTACGAGGAGGGCGCGGTCGAGGAGCTGCTGCGCTGGTTGTCGATCCTGCATCTCGGCGCGCCGTCCAGAGCCGCGCTGGAGGACGTGGAGGTGGCGGGCGTGACGGTCAGGGCGGGTGAGACCGTGGCCCTGTCCCTGCCCGTGATCAACCGCGACCCGGCCGTGTACGCCGACCCCGACCGGCTGGTCCCGGACCGTCCGGAGGCGCGCCGCCACCTGGCCTTCGGGCACGGCGTGCACCAGTGTCTCGGCCAGCAGCTCGCCAGGATCGAGCTGCGGATCGGCTACCGGGCGTTGTTCGAGCGCTTCCCTGGCCTGCGCCTGGCCGTGCCGGCGGCCGAGGTGCCGGTCAAGCACGACGCCTCCGTGTACGGCGTCAGGAGCCTGCCCGTCACCTGGTGACCCGGCGCGCTCACAGGACGGCGAGCGGGGTGATCGGGCTGCCGGTGCCTCCCTCGATGCGCAGCGGCGCGGCCACGAAGACGAACTCCGTCCGCCCGGCCGCGCCCAGCTCTTCCAGCCACAACATCTCGACCAGGTGGACGCCGTGCCGGTGGAGCAGGATGAGGTGCAGATCGTCGGCGGCGCACTCGTCGGCGAGCTGACGTTCGTTCAGGCCGCCCACGGCGGCGTTGTCGCAGGCCACCACCGACACGTCCTGGGCGGCCAGCCAGGCGCCGGCCTCCGCCGACAACCCCGGCTGCCCCGCCCAGTACTCCTCGCGCGACCGCTGCCACACCAGCGGCCATCCCGTACGGACCACCGCGACGTCGCCGGGGCGCGGCGTGGCGATCTCCTGGAGCAGCCCGGCGGGGATCCGGAAGTCCGCCGGCAGGTGGTCGAGCCCGAGCCGCCGGGGCACGTCGAACAGCACGCCCCTGGCCACCACGCCGCCGACGTGCTCGATCCCGCACCTGGTGGCGCCGTAGGAGCGGACGCGGGCGGCCGGGTGGCCGTTGTAGAGCCGGTCGCCGGTCCACATGTGGCACAGCGCGTCCATGTGGGTGGTGGTGCCGTGGTGGCTCACCAGCAGGGCGTCGTCGGCCACGCGCAGGCCGTCGCCGACCGGCCGCGCGCCCGCGGCGTAGTCGCCGCCGTCCACGGACATGAAGTGCTGCGGCAGCGGACGGCCCCGCAGGTGGGGGACGGTCGTGGGGGCCGCCGAGGAGGTGGCTCCCCTGATCGGCATGGCCAGGCTCAGCACCTCGCCGGTGACGGCGCTGCGCAGGGCCTCCAGGACGACGGCGGGGGTCAGCAGGTTGAGGGTGCCCCGCTGATCGTCTGGGCCGAATCGTCCCCAGTTGTTAGGCTCGTGCACCAAGTAAGCGCTTCCTTTCCTGCGGAGGTCTGATGTACTGCGATCCCCGGTTCTCCCGCGTGCGCGAGGCGTTCGAGCGGAACTTCGCCGAGGGCGAGGAGCTGGGCGCCGCGGTGGCCGTCCACCTCGACGGCGAGCTGGTCGTGGACCTGTGGGACGGCGTCGCCGACCGGCACACGGGACGGGCCTGGGAGGCGGGCACCCCGGCCTTCGCGTACTCGTGCACCAAGGCCGTGACGGCCACCGTGCTGCTGCGGCTCGCCGAGCGGGGGCTGGTGGACGTGCGGGCGCCGGTCGCCGACGTGTGGCCGGAGTTCGCCGCCGGGGGCAAGGAGGCGGTCACGGTCGAGCACGTGCTGACGCACTCCTGCGGGCTGCCGGTGATCGAGACTCCGGTGCCGGTGGCGGAGTTCGAGGACCAGCCCGCCATCGCGGCCCGGCTCGCCGGTCAGACGCCCCTGTGGGAGCCGGGGACGGCGCACGGGTACCACGCGCTGACGTACGGCTTCCTGGTCGGGGAGGTGGTGCGGCGGGTCACCGGGAAGTCGGTGGGCGAGCTGGTGGCGGCGGAGATCGCCGGGCCGCTGGGGCTGGACCTCTGGGTCGGCGCGCCCGACGACGTGATCCCCCGCGCCGCCCGCCTCAAGGCCCCTGCCCGCCCCCGCCCCGGTCCCGAGAACCCCACCCCCGACACCCCGGCGCCCTCCGGCGGAGGGACCGGGCCCGGCGCCGGTGGGGGGCGGGATCTGCTGGGCGAGATGGGACGGGCGGTGCTCGATCCGGGCAGCCTGATGAACCGGGCGCTCGGCAACCCGGCCATCCGCCTGCTCGACGGCGGCGCGAACAACCCGGTGATCCTGCGCGCCGGATGGCCCGCCGCCGGGGTCGTCACCACCGCCAAGGGCCTGGCCGGGTTCTACCGCGCGCTGGTCGGCGGCGACCTGCTGAGCTCCGCGACCCTCCAGGACGCCCTGCGCCCCCGCGTCAGCGGCCCCGACCGCGTGCTGTTCATGGACACCGCGTTCGGGCTCGGCTACATGCGCCCGTCGTTCACGTTCCCGATGCCGTCGGCGACCGCGTTCGGCCACTCGGGGATGGGCGGCTCGCTCGGCATGGGCGACCCCGCCCGCAACCTGGCCTTCGGGTACGTGATGAACCGGATGGCCGACAGCCTCACCGGCAACCTGCGCGGCCTGCGCCTCATCGAGGCCGTCTACCGCTCCCTGTGACCCCACGGCGCGCGTCACTGCATGGTCACGCCGCCGCTCACCGACAACGTCTGGCCGGTGATGTAGGCGGCGCGGTCGGTGCACAGGTAGGCGATCAGCCCCGCGACGTCGGCGGGCGTGCCCAGCCTGCGCAGCGGGATCCCCTTGGCGATCTTGTCCACCAGCCCCGGCTCGGCCTCGGAGATCCGCCGGAGCATCGGGGTGTCGGTCGGCCCTGGGCAGACGACGTTCGAGGTCACCCCGCCCCTCGCGGCCTCCCGGGCGAGCGTCTTGGCCAGGCCGAACAGGCCCGCCTTGGTCGCCGCGTACGCGCCCTCGCCGCCCGACCCGGCCCTGGCGCCGTCGGAGGAGACGAACACCAGCCGTCCCCAGCCCCTGGCCGTCATGCCGGGCAGGAGCAGCTTGGTCATGAGCATCGGGCCACGCAGGTTGACCTGCCACATGAGGTCCCAGTCCGCCGGGTCGCTCGCCGTGAACGGCCGCACGACCGACACCCCGGCGTTGTGCACGAGCACGTCCACCGGCCCGGTCTCGGCGCAGAACGCCTCGACGGAGGCGGGCGAGGCCAGGTCCACGGCCAGCGCCCGCGCCCCGGCCAGCGCCGCGGCCGTCCGGCGGGCGCCCGGCAGGTCCACGTCGGCGACGGTGACGCGGGCGCCGAGCGCGGCGAGGTCGGTGGCGACGGCCGTGCCGATCGCGCCCGCTCCCCCGGTGACGACGGCGACGCGGCCGTCGAGGCGCAGGCCGTCCATCACGTCCACGCCCGGACGAGGTCGGCCGCGGCGACGCGGGTGGCCAGCAGGCCGATCGTGTTGCGCAGGACGGCCTCCGCGTAGTCCTCGGGGATCCCGGCCACCGCGTCCCGCACCACCGTCACCCGGTAGCCGAGGTCGACCGCCTCCAGCGCCAGCCCCGGGATGCCCAGGTTGAGCGAGACCCCCATCGCGACCACGGACGAGACGCCCAGGGAGCGCAGCGTCATGTCCAGCGAGGTGCCGGTGAACGGCGAGAACCCGTGGTGCCGCCGGCTCTCCAGGTCGCCGTCCTCGCGCAGCTCGGGCAGCACCTCCACAGCGGCCGTGCCCTCCAGCATGTGCGCGGGGTCCTTGAGCAGGGAGACGATGAACGGGCAGTTGCCGGTGTGCGAGCCCGCCCGGTCCGGCCGGAAGGCGGCCGTGCAGTGGATCACCGGGAGCCCGGCCGCTCGGGCCGTGCGCAGGACGCGGGCGGCGTTGGGGACGACGTCGTGACGGGCACAGACCGCCACCAAATCCGGAAATTTCGTGAGATCGCCGACGACCCCCCGCTGCATCTCCATCACCAGCACGGCCGACCGCTCCACCCGCACCCTCCGTCATTTAGCCGAGCGCTTGCTTGGGTACGCCACAGCATAACACCGCCCCCACGACCTCACCGGACGTCACCTTTCATCACAAACAGCGAAATTTCTCCAGACGTGACAACCCACACCCCGGGTGAGACCGTCGAATGCACGACGGCATGCCTGATGGGGGTTGGACTTGGTCCCTGGTTACCGTGAAGTTCGTCAGCTCGGCGCGGGCCGCACCGGCCGCGTGTTCCTCGCCACCTACCAGTCCACCGGCGCCTACGTCGCGATCAAGTACCTTAACGCCACCCTGCGCAGGGACCCCGGGTTCATGGACCGCTTCAGGGCCGACACCCATCAGCTCGTCGAGATCGACGACCCCAACGTGGTCCGCGTCTACGAGTACGTCGAGACCCCGTCCCGGGCCGCCGTCGTCATGGAGCTGGTGGACGGCGTCTCGCTGCGCACGCTGCTGGCCGAGCACGGCCGGACGGCCCCGGAGGCGGCCCTGGTGCTGCTCAAGGGCATCCTCGCCGCCCTGGCCGCCGCGCACGAGAGGGGCGTGCCGCACCGGGACGTCAAGCCGGAGAACGTCCTGGTCCAGGCGGACGGCACGAGCAAGCTGGCCGACTTCGGCGTGGTCGTGCACGCCGAGGAGCCGGGGGTGCCGGCGGGGAGCCCGGCGTACATGTCGCCGGAGTTGTGGACGCAGGGACGGGCGGGGCCGCCGGCCGACCTGTACGCGGCGGCCTGCGTGCTGTTCGAGGCGGTCAGGGGGCGGCCGCCCTACCGGGCGTACAAGGAGGGCGGGGACGGCGAGCAGGA
The DNA here is from genome assembly GCF_040630865.1 of Nonomuraea sp. NPDC005730. Lineage (NCBI taxonomy): Bacteria > Bacillati > Actinomycetota > Actinomycetes > Streptosporangiales > Streptosporangiaceae > Nonomuraea > Nonomuraea sp. NPDC005730. The sequence goes on along the minus strand of NZ_JBEXYK010000020.1, from coordinate 51,934 downwards.
CGTCGCGGCCCTGCGGGAGCTGCACCTGACGGATCCGGTGCCGCTGGAGGTGGTCCCGGACGCCCTGCGCGACCTGCTCAGACGCGGGCTGGCGAAGGACCCGGCGGCCCGGTACGCCTCGGCCCGGCAGTTCGCCGCCGAACTGGAGGAGGACGCCGTCGCGGGGTACGGGCCGGACTGGGAGCAGCGGGGCCGCCGCCGGCTCGCCGAGCTGGCCACGCTGCTGGCGCTGCGCTTCCCGCTGGCGGCCAGGACCGAGCGGGACGCCCGCGCCCCGGCCGGGTTCGGCGGGCGGGCGGTCCGGCTGCCCGCGCTGCCACCACACCTGTGGGTGGCGGGCGCGACGGTGGTCGCCGTGGCGATCGCCCTCGTGATCTCCGGCGGACGGCTGTCGCCGGGGGCGGGCACGATCCTGATGCCGCAGCCGAAGCCGTCGGGCGAGCTGAACCCGGCACCGGTCGACGCCCACACGCCGACGCCCCGCAGGAGCACGCCCGCCACGGCTCGCAGCAGCGCGCCCCCGCCCGCCCCCACCGGCGGGCCGCACGTCTCCACCGGCCCGCCCGCGCCCACGAGTGCCGCGCCGCCGATGCCGCCGCCGATGCCGACGCGGGCGCAGAGCGGGAGCGCCCTGCCGCCGCCCGCCGTGCGGGAGGCGAGCATCGCGCGGTGGAGCGGTTCGGCGGGCGCGATCAGGGTGTCCGCGGACGGCACCGGGCCGGTGCGGCTGCGGATCGCGTACACGCGGCGGCTGGGCGACGGGCCGGTCACCACCGAGCGGCGGGAGACCCGCACGTTGCGCGGCAGCACCGCCTACACCAGCGGGGTCCGGCACGATCCCGGAAGCGTGGACTGCGGGGTGCGGGCCTACCTCGGGATCATCGTCATGACCGAGCCGGCGGCGGTCAACGGGCCGCAGGTGAGCGAGGTCGCGGTGGACGGCCCCGCCTGCCCGACCCCACCGCCGACCCGCTCCGGACCGGCCACCCCGACCGGCACCGCGTCCCCGACCGGCGGGCAGCCCGTGGACCACCCGGCACCGGGGGCGACGTCGCCGGCCGGCGGGCAACCCGTGGCACGTCCCACGCCGGGGGCGACGTCCCCGGCGGCCGCCCTCCCGCCCACCCCGGCGGATTCCCCCTCAGGGGAGGGCGGGCTGGTGCCCGGCCACTAGGAGCAGGGGGCGCGAGGCGTTGGCTCTTGTCGGGCTACCAAGCGTGCGCTAGCTTGGCAGCGATGAGCGGTGACACCTCCCCCACCGGCGCCGCAGGGGCGCGCGGCCAGCTGGTGATCCAGCGCTGCGTGTCCTGCGGCCGCCGCGGCTGCCTGCCCGAGCCGTCGTGCCCGTCGTGCGGCGGCGGCGAGCTGGCCGCCGAGCCCGCCAGGGGCACGGGGACGGTCCACACGTTCACCGTCGTGCACCGGTCGTTCGCGCCCGGCTACCGGGGGCGGGAGCCGTACGTGCCGGCGTGGGTGGACCTGGACGAGGGTGTGCGCGCGTTCGGGCACGTCGTGGGGTGCGCGCCGGAGGAGGTCCGCGTCGGGATGCCGGTGCGGGTGACGTTCGTGGACGATCTGCCGCATTGGAGGCCCGTGTGAAGCTCGGCAACGTGCTCATCCCCGTAGCCGACCTGGACGAGGCGATCGCCTTCTACGGCCTGCCGGTGAAGTTCAGGGACGGCGACAGGTTCGCCGCGCTGGACGGCGGCGGCGTCACCGTGGCGCTGGCCGGTCCCGCCGAGCACGTCACCGCGTCGGCGGCGCCGTCGTACAAGGTGGACGACGTGGCGGTCGCGGTGCGCGAGATGGCGGCGCGCGGGGCCGAGGTGGTGCGCGCGCCCGAGGACGGGCCGCACGAGCGGCGGGCCGTGCTGCGCGACCCCTCAGGAAACACGTTCGTGCTCTACTCGCCCCTCTGACCTGGAGGCACCCCCCATGGCGCGATCACCCTACGGCAACTACGGCCACGCGATCCTGACCGCGGGAGCGCTGCGCACGCCCGACCGGGTGGCGCTGACGTACTGCGGCGAGCGCAGCTTCACCTACGACGAGCTGAACCGGGCCGTCAACCGCCGGGCGAACGCGCTGCTGGCGGCCGGGATCACCGCCGGGCAGCGGGTGGCGGCGCTGCTCAACGAGACGCTGCTGGTCGCCGAGGTCTACCTCGCCCAGGCCAAGATCGGAGCGGTGACGGCGGCGCTCAACCCGTACTGGCCGGCCGAGACGCTGCGGGCGGTGGTGGCCGCCTCCGGCTGCACGGCCTTCGTGTACGACTCCACGGTCGCCGAGCTGGTCGACGGCATCAGGGACGCCCTCCCTGAGGTCACCACCTGGATCGACGCCGGCGAGCTGACCGGCGGCCGGGAGGGGGAACCGCCGCTGGGCGGCTTCCACGACGACCCGCTGGCCCTCTACTACACCTCCGGCACGACCGGCCTGCCCAAGGCCGTCGTGCACACCCACGCCTCCTCCCTGGCGACCGCCCAGATCTGGCTGGACGTGCCGCGCGGCCCCGACTCGGTGTTCGGCACCGGCGCGATCATCTGGGGCATCGGCTTCCCCGCCATCGTCGGCCCCGCCCTGTACGCGGGCATGCGCCTGGTGCTGGAGCAGGACTGGGGGCCGGCGAACTTCCTGCGCGTGGTGCCGCGCGAACGGGTCACGCACGTGTCGCAGATCCCGTCGTTCTACGCGGCGCTGCTGGGGACGTCCGAGCACGAGGGCGTGGACCTGTCGTCGATCCAGGTGATCATGCTGGGCGGCGAGCCGCTGACCGCGACCATGCTCGACCGGATCAAGGCCAGGCTGCCCGGGGCCGGGGTCTACTCCTACTACGGGCAGACCGAGGCGCCGTACACGTGCATGGGCCGCGTGGACGACGGCTCGACGCCGCTCGGGTCGTCCGGGCGGGCGCGCACGGGCAACGCCGTACGGATCACCGGCCCGTCCGGCGCCGCCGTGACCGGCGAGGTAGGCGAGATCAACCTGGCCGGGCCGCACCGCATGGCGGGCTACGACGGGACGGACGACCACGGCGTCCTGCGCGGCGAGTGGTACGTGGGCGGCGACCTCGGCACGTTGTCGGCCGACGGCGTGCTGCGCGTCCTCGGCCGCCGGGAGGACTCCATACTCAAGCACGGCCGGTGGACGCAGCCGGCCACGATCGAGGAGGCCGTCTCGGCCCTGGACGGCGTGGCCGAGGCCGGCGCGGTGGGCGTGCCCGAGGGGGCGGCCGAGCAGCGGGTGCTGCTGGCGGTCGTGCCACGCGCCGGGCAGTCGCTGGACGCCGCCAAGCTGTCGCTCGCCCTGGCCGACACGCTGCCGCCGCATCAGCGGCCGGACCACATCGTGGTGACCGGCGAGCTGCCGCACTCGCAGGACGCCTCCGGCGGCCCCGGCAAACTGCTGCGCCGCCGGATCCGCGAGCAGCACGGGCACCTGCTCGGGTGAGCGCCCAGGAGCACGGGAGCGGGGACGCCCGCCGCGACCCCCGCGAGCACGACGGCCGCGACCCTCGCGCGCACGACAGCCGGGACGTTCCCCGCGAGCACGAGGTCAAGGAGCTGGTCGCGGGGGCCGGGGTGCCGGTGCCGCGCGGGGTCGTGGTGCGCGACCTGGACTTCACGGCGGCCGGTGAGCTGGCCGAGCCGCTGGTGCTGAAGGCGTTCGGCCCGGGACTGGTGCACAAGTCGGAGGCGGGGGCCGTACGGCTCGGCCTGCGGGCGGACGGCCTCGCCGCGGCGGCCGCGGAGATGCGCTCCCGGCTGGACGTGGAGGGGTTCCTGGTCGAGGAGCAGGCGCCCGCCGGGGTGGAGCTGATCGTCGGGCTGGTCGGCGACCCGGGGTTCGGCCCGGTGCTGCTGACCGGGCTGGGCGGCGTCTGGACGGAGGCGATGCGCGACACGGCGCTGCGCCTCTGCCCGATCTCCGAGCGGGACGCGCGGCTCATGCTGGACGAGCTGCGTGGCGCGGCCCTCCTGCACGGCCACCGCGGCAGCCCGCCCGTGGACGTGGCCGCCGTGGTCAAGCTGCTCATGACGGTCGGCGGCCCAGGCGGCCTGTGGGAACGGCTGGAACTGGGCGAGTTCGAGCTGAACCCGGTCATCGCCACCCCTTCGGGAGTGACCGCGGTGGACGCACGCTACCTGCCCGGCCGGGCGCGCCCGCCCGCCGTCCGCGAACCGGCGGACTTCCTGCCGCTCTTCGAACCCCGCGCGGTGGCCGTCGTCGGCGCCTCGGCGAGCAGGCCGAACTTCGGGAACATGTTCCTCGACTTCTACAGAGCCGCCGGGGTGCCGCTGGTGGCCGTGCACCCGTCGGCCGCCGAGGTGGCGGGGGTGCCCGCGGTGCCGTCGCTGGCCGCCGCCGACGTGGACTACGCGCTGGTGGCGGTGCCCGCCGAGCGGTGCGCCGAGGTCGTGCGGCAGGCGTCGGGCATTCCGTACGTGCAGGTGATGAGCGGCGGGTTCGGCGAGGCCGGACGCGCGGACCTGGAACGCGATCTGGCCGGGGCCGCCCGCGCGGCGGGCACCCGGCTGCTCGGCCCCAACTGCATGGGCGTGTACTGCCCGCGCGGCCGGCAGACGTTCGTCGGCGGCGGCGTCGGACCGGCGGGGACGGTCGCGCTGATCTCGCAGAGCGGCGGCCTCGCGGGTGAGGTGATCAAGGTCGGGGAGCGGCGCGGGCTGGCGTTCAGCCGGGTCGTCACCGTGGGGAACGCGGCCGACGTGACCCCCGCCGAACTGCTGTCGTGGCTGGCCCGCGACCCCGAGACCCGGGCCGTCGGGCTCTACCTGGAGGACCCGCGCGGCGGCCGGGAGCTGCACGAGGCGCTGCGCGCGGCCGGGCTGCCGGTGGTGCTGCTGGTCGGCGGGCGCAGCTCGCAGGGACAGCGGGCGGCGCTCTCGCACACCGGCGGCATGCTGAGCGACCTGCGGGTGTGGGCGGCGGTCGCGGCCCAGACCGGCACGGCGCTGGTCTCCTCCCAGGACGACCTGATCGGCGTGCTGGCCTTCTTCCAGGCGCACGGCTCCCGTGCGACGGACGGCGACCGGGTGCTGGTGATCGGGCCGAGCGGCGGCGCGGGGGTGCTGGCCGCCGACGCGTTCGACCGGGCCGGCGTGCGGCTCGCCCCGCTGCCGGACGGCGCGCTCGACGGGCTCGGCCTGGCCGCCGCGGGCAACCCGCTGGAGGTGCCGGTGGGGCCGCGCGGGCGTCCCGGGCTGGTGCCGGAGGTGATCGAGGCGATCGTCCGGCGGGAGCCGTGCGCTGACGTGGTCGCCCACGTGAACGTGCAGAGCTTCTTCACCTACGGCGACGCGGCCGAGCCCCTGTACGCCTACGCGCGGGCCCTGGCCGGCGCGCAGGAGGCGCTGCCGCGCGTCAGGATCACGCTCGTCACCAGGAACGGCGAGTGCGCGCCCGCGGGCGTGGAGGACGAGGTACGGCGGATCGCGGCGGCGGCGGGCGTCCCCGTCTACCGCTCCATGGAGGCGGCCGCGGCGGCCGTCGCGGCAGGAGGTAGTCGTGGGACTGCTTGACGGCAAGGTCGCGCTGATCACGGGCGGGGCCAGGGGCATGGGCGAGTCGCACGTGCGGCTGTTCCTGGAGGAGGGCGCGCGGGTCGTCTTCGGCGACGTGCTGGAGGAGGAGGGCAAGGCGCTGGCCGCCGGGACCGGGGCCACGTACGTGCGGCACGACGTGCGCAGCCCGGACGAATGGCGGCGGGCCGTCGGCACGGCCACCGAGCTGCACGGCCGGCTGGACGTCCTGGTGAACAACGCCGGCATCCTCACCTACGGCCGCATCCAGGACATGGCCCCCGAGGACTTCGACCGGGTGATCGACGTGAACCTCAAGGGCACCTGGCTGGGGGTCAAGTCGGTGATCGACCCCATGAAGGCGGCCGGGCGCGGCGCCATCGTCAACATCTCCTCGATCGAGGGGTTCGTCGGGGCGGAGGGGTTGTCGGCGTACGCGGCCTCGAAGTTCGCGGTGCGCGGGCTGACCAAGTCCGCGGCGCGGGAGCTGGCCCGGTTCAAGATCCGGGTGAACTCGGTGCATCCGGGGGCGATCAACACGGCGATGGCGGTGAACCCGGACCTGATGGCCGAGGTGGACGCGGAGGCGTTCGTGAAGTCCATGGTCATCAAGCGGTTCGCGAAGCCGGTGGAGGTCTCGCACGTGGTGGCGTTCCTGGCCTCGGACCGGGCCAGCTACTGCACAGGGAGCGAGTTCACGGTGGACGGAGGGCTGCTGACGGGCGCCGGTTACTAGGCTCCCGGCACGACACGCGGCACTCTTCCTGTTAAATCACCCACCCTGGGCGGCTCCGGCAGCTTGGTTGAGCTGCTGTTATGCGCCCGGTGATGTCTTTACCCGCTCTTGGGGTGTGCTTGACCTTGGTCACGAAGCGGTAACCTCGCACCGCACGGAAGACCACAGGTTTCCGAATTTGCCACACATGTCCCGGGTTACCCCCGTGTACCCAAGCATGTGTGGATAAATCCGGATCTTGACCGGAAGGTTCCCCCATACTTCCATGACGCCCGAGATGCAGAAATACATCGACCTGCTGGAAAGCCAGCTCGGCTACTCCGAGAAGGCCGGTGCGTACACCAAGTTCGGCGACTGGTACGGCAAGACCGTCGAGTTCGACGCCGACTACTCCGCCGCACCCTGGTGTGACATGTACCTCTCCTGGGCCGCGCACAAGCTCGGCTACCAGGAGTGGATCGGGCAGTTCGCCTGGACCGTACGGCACGCCGAATGGTTCAAGGCTCAGGGAGCCTGGGGGAGGACGCCCAAGCCCGGCGCGATCGTCTTCTACGACTGGAGCGGCACCGGCAAGATCGACAACATCGACCACGTCGGCATCGTCACGCGGGTCGAGGGCGACACGATCTTCACCATCGAGGGCAACATCGACGGCGGCGTCGCCAAGCGCAAGGAGCGCGACACCAGCAAGGTCGTCGGCTACGGCTACCCCGAGCGCATCAAGGCCCGCCTCGACGAGGAGGCGGCGCAGCAGCGGGCCGACGAGCAGGCGGCGACGCCCGCCAGGCCCGGCACCGACGGGGGAACGCTCCAGCTTCCCGCCGACTCGCTCAGCTCCCTGATCCCGCACGTCGAGCAGGAGCGCGCCGCCGAGGTCCCGCTCGCGGCGCGTCCGAAGGCCGAGTCCGACAAGCCGGCCAGGACCACGGCGTCCTCGCCTACGGCGTCGCCCGCCGCGCCCTCGACGTCCGCCTCGCCCGGGACGGAGGCGGCGCCCGTGCCGACGGCGGCGGCCGGGAGGTCGGGACAGAAGTCCAAGCACGCCAAGGCGACGACCGCCGACACCACGTCCGCCACCGCCGAGCCCCTTCCCGCGCTCGTGGACGCCTCCTCGCCCGGCTCGCTGTCCACGATCGGCTCCCCGTCGCTGGTCGGGTCCGCGCTGATCGCCGCGCTGGCGCTCGTCGCCCTGGCGAAGACCCGCCAGGGCCGCCTCCGCCCGGCGACCGCCGCGAGGGCCGCCCGCGTACGCGCCGCCTCCGCGCCGAGCCTCTCCGCAGGGGAAGGCGTCACCCTGAGCACCGCCGCGCTGAGCGTCACTTCGGCGCAGAGCACCCCTGCGGGCGTAGCTGCGGGCATCGCCGTGCCCGTCGCTCTGCCCGTTCCCGTGCCCATCGCTCTGCCCGTGCCCGTTCCCGTACCCGTCGCCGTGCCCCTTGCCGGGACGCGTTCCAGGCGCGGCACGCACGCCGCCCCCTCACGCCACCGGCGTCGCCGCCGTCCCGCGGAGACGCGCCACGAACACACCCGCCCGTCCCCGCTGCGGACCACCGCCGCCCCCTTCGAGCTCGCCGCCCCCGTCCCCGAGTTCGGCCCCGCGGGCGGCGTGGAGCTCGCGGCCGGTGTGGACGCGTTCGAGGCGTTCACCGACCGGATGGCACCGCCGCGGCGGCTGGACAGCGCCTCGTTCCGGTCCGCCCCCGACACGGCGCCCTTCGAGCCCATGTTCGACACCGGCCCGATGGTGCCGATCTCGCTTCCCCCGGCGACGAGCACGTTCAGCGCCTTCTCCCCCAGCCCCCGTCCCGGGGCCGAGGTGGCCGCCCGGACGAGGACGACGCCGCGGGCCGCCCAGGCGTCCGGGATCGGCGCGACGTACCAGGGCCGTCGCCGCCGCAGCGAGCCGCTCCCGGACACGTACGCCGCCGAGCGCGTCTTCTTCATGGACGAGTTCACCGCCGACTCCGTCCCGCGCGGCCGCCGCCACCGTCACGCCGCCACGACGGTCTCGCAGCACCCGCGCAGCCGGCGCCAGGAGTCCGGCGGCACGAGCACCGTCGACGCCTTCGTCCAGGACGCCCCCCTGCGAGGCCGCCGTCACCGCGCCCCCACCCGCGAGATCGTCAGCACCCCCGACTGGGGGCGTCAGCCCGCCTGAGGACGGCCCGGCGGCCGGGCGGGGCAGGTCAGGTCACGTCGTACTCGGCGGCGAAGGCGGCCAGGCGGGTGACCGCGTCCCGGCTGCGCGTCCACGGCCGGACGATCAGCCGGTCCACCCCCAGCTCCGCCCAGGCGGCCACCTCCCCGGGAGAGCCCAGCGCGTACGCGTGCGCCGTCACCGGCACCCCCGCCCCCAGCCGCGCCACCTGCGGCCTGATGGACTCGATCGTGTGCGGCATGCTGATCCACCCGTCGCACAGCCGGGACGCCCGGCGCAGCGCCGCCGCCGACTCCCCGCCCGCGAGCACCGGCAGCCGCCCCTGCACGGGCTTGGGCTCGAAGGCGACCTCGGGGAACCGGTAGAACCGTCCGGAATGGGCGACCACGGGTTCGGTCCAGAGCCGCCGGACGACCTCGATGACCTCGTCCAGGCGGGCGCCGCGGGTCTCGAAGGGCAGCCCGGCCGCCGCCCACTCCCCGCGGTACCAGCCCGCGCCCACGCCGCAGATCGCCCGTCCGTCCGACACCACGTCCAGGGTGGCGAAGGCGCGGGCCGAGACGAACGGGTGGCGCAGGGCCGGCAGGTGCACGGCGGTGCCGAGCCGGACGCGGGTGGTGAGCCCGGCCAGCCAGCACAGGTAGGCCGGGGCGTCGAACAGCGGGGTCGTCGGCCTGATGCCGGGGTCCTCGGTGCCCGGGTAGACGGCGAGCGACAGGTCGGTGGCGAACACCAGGTGCTCGGGCAGCCACACCGACTCGAACCCCAGCTCGTCGGCGGCCACGGCCACGTCCTTCCAGGCGTCCGGGTGCAGCAGCCCCAGCGGCACGCCGTACTTCACGGGTACCTCCGCAGGTCGCGGGTGCGCAGGCAGGCGCGGACGTGTCGGCGGTGGGCGGCGGTGGTGCCGTGCGCGGCCGACAGCGACCAGGCCCGCGCGAGCCAGAACCGCAGGTCCAGCTCCTCGGTGTAGCCGATCGCGCCGTGGGTCTGCAGGGCGACCCGGGCGGCCAGCGTCGCCGCCTCGCCCGCCGCGGCCTTGGCGGCGCTCGCGTCCCGTCCGGCCGTGGGCGCGCCCCGGTCCACGGACAGCGCCGCGCGGTGCACCAGCGGCGCGGCGAACTCGACGGCGACCGCCACGTCGGCGAGCTGGTGGCGGACCGCCTGGAAGGATCCGATCGCCGCGCCGAACTGCCTCCTGACCCCCGCGTACGACACCGAGACCGCGAGCAGCTCCCGCGCGACCCCGACCAGCTGGGCGGCGGTCGCCACCGCGACGGCCCGCGCCGCGAGCGCCACCCGGTCCGCGCCGGGATCATCATGTCCGGACGCATCGAGGGCGACGTCGAACATCGGCCGGCACGGATCCACCCCCGGCACGGCGGTGAGCCGAGCCTCGTGCCCCGGCAGCACCCGCACCCCCTCCCCCGTACGCGCCACGACCAGCACGTCGGCGAGATCGGCGTCGGCCAGGTACGCCTCCCCCGGCAGCAGCACCCCGACGCACACCCCACCCGCGGCCAGCTTGGACAGCCCGGGCGTCAGGAACGCCGCCGCCACCGCCGTCTCGACCACCGGCCCCGGCAGGCAGGCCCGCCCGGTCTCCTCGACCGCGGGCAGCACGTCGGTCAGCCCGAGCCCGAGCCCGTCGAGCTCCGGCGGCAGGAGCAGCCCGAAGAACCCCAGCTCGGCGAGCCGATCCCAGGCCGGACGGCGTTCGGTCCGCAGCGCGCCGGGCGGGCAGTGCGCCCGCAGCACGTCGCGTACGGTCGCCCCCAGGGCGAGTTGCTCGTCGGTGAAGGCGAAGTGCATGAGGGCGACTCCAGAGGGGTCATCGGGGCAGGCCCAGGACACGCTCGGCGATGATGTTGCGCTGGATCTCGTTGGTGCCCGCGTAGATCGGCCCGGCCAGCGAGAACAGGAAGCCGTCCAGCCAGGCCGTCCCGCCGGCGCGGTCGCCGAGCAGTTCCATGGCCAGCTCGTGCATACGCAGGTCCAGCTCCGACCAGAACACCTTGCCCATGCTGGCCGCCGCCCCGATCTCGGCCCCGGCCATGATCCGGCGGGCGGTGGCGAAGGTGTGCAGCCGGTACGCCTCGGCCGCCGTCCAGCAGCGCGCGGCCCGGTCGGCCAGGGCGGGGTCGGCGTCCTGGGCCAGGTCGAGGAGGCGGTCGGCGGTGGCGAGGAAGCGGCCGGGGCTGCGCAGGGTCAGGCCGCGTTCGGAGGAGGTGGTGGACATCGCGATCCGCCAGCCGTCGCCGGGCTCGCCGAGCACCATGGAGTCGGGCGCGAACACCCCGTCGAAGTGCAGCTCGGCGAACCCGGGCAGGCCGTCGAGCTGGGCGATCGGCCGGACGGCGACCTCGTCCAGGGGGAACAGGAAGTACGTCAGGCCCTTGTGCCGCGCGCCGGAGGTGCGGAAGAGGCCGAAGCCGTGGGAGGCGTGGGCGGCTCGGGAGCTCCAGGTCTTGTGGCCGTACAGGAGCCAGCCGCCGTCGGTGCGTTCGGCGCGCGCGGTGAGCGCGGCGAGGTCGCTGCCGGCCTCGGGCTCGGACCAGGCCTGCGCCCACACGTCCTCGGCGGTCGCCATCCGGGGCAGCCAGCGCCGCCGCTGCTCGGTGGTGCCGAAGCGCATGAGGCTGGGGGCCAGGAGGAAGATGCCGTTCTGGCTGACCCTGGCGGGGGCGCCGGCGGCCCAGTACTCCTCCTCGAAGATCAACCATTCGATCAGGGACGCGGCCCGGCCGCCGTACTCGCGGGGCCAGGAGACGACCGACAGCCGCTCGCCGGCCAGCAGCGCCTCCCAGGAGCGGTGGGCCTGGAAACCTTCGTCGGTGTCCATCGGCGGAAGCCGCTCGGGCACGTGGGCGGCCAGCCAGTCGCGAACCTCGGCGCGGAAGTCCAGCTCGGCCAGGGAGAAGTCGAGATCCACGAAACCAAACTAGCGCACGCTTGGTCTACTGGCCAGGCCGCCGCCGGTCGGCCTAGTCTGGACGTCGTGCAGGGTCTTCTGCTCCGGCTGTCCACGCTCGACACCGACGCCGAGAGCGCGGTGCGGGTCATCGCCTACTTCGACTCCCTGGTGCGCGACCACGTGACCGTGCCCGTGCTGCTCGCGGCCACCGCGCGGCTGGCGCGATGTCCGGTCGGCCTGCACGACGCCACCGGCGGCCGGCGCCTCCGGACGGGCCCCGACGGCCGGCCCGCCGACGCGGAGACGCCAGGGACCGGGGAGGGAGCCGGGGAGGGAGCCGGGGAGGGGGCGCGGGCCAGGGAGCTGAGCGGCGGCCTGGGCAGCGTGTGGATGGAACGCGAGGGCGCTCCTCACGGCCTCGACGACATCGTGCTCGAACGGTTCGCCGCCGCCGCCGAGCTGACCCTGGAACGCGCCGCCGCGCAGGCCCGCGAGGGCCAGGACCCGGCGCTGGTCGAGCTGGTGCTGTCGGCCGAGACCGGCGAGGCGGAACGGGCACGGGCGCTGCGGCTGCTCGGCTTCGCCCCCACCACCCCACTCCAGGCCATGGCGTTCGCCCTCCCCCGCGACCCGCTCGCGGCCGGGTTGCGGGCGATGGGGCACCGCGTGCGTACGGCGCGGATCGGCGACACCCAGGCCGTGCTGGTGGCCACCACCGTCGAGGGTGAGCTGCCCGAGGGCGCCCGCGTGGGCATCGGCCCCGAGCTGCCCGGGTCGCACGCCGCCGAGTCGTGGGCCAAGGCCCGCACGGCGCTGCGCTTCACCGGCCCGCACGACCGGGTGGTGCGCTGGACCGATCTCGGCGCGCTCGCGCTGTTCGCCGACCTGCCCGGCCCGGCCGTCGCGGAGCTGGCCGACGTGCGGGCGACGGCGCGGCTGGGCGAGGACCACCTGCTCGCGGTGCGCGCGCTGTGCTCGGCCGGATCGGTCCGCGCCGCCGCCGCCGGGCTGCACCTGCACCACAGCTCGATGGCGGGCCGCATCGCGCGGGCGGAGTCGGTGCTGGGCTTCTCCCTCGCCGACCCGGCCGGACGCCTGCGCGCCCACCTCGCCCTGGCCCTGCTGCGCCTCCTCGCGAACGCCCCCACCGCTACAGGCGGTAGGCCCGCCTGAGCGCGGCCAGCCGGGTCTCCCGCGCCCGCCTGCTCAGCGGGGTGTCCGGCACCATGACGTCGAACCCGTGGAACGCCCCCGGGTAGAGGTGGAACTCGGTGGACACCCCGGCCCGCGCGAGCCGCTGGGCGTAGTCGATGTCCTCGTCCCTGAACACCTCCAGCTCGCCCACGTCGACGAACGCGGGCGGCAGCCCCGACAGGTCCTCGGCCCGCGCCGGCGCCGCGTACGGCGGGACGTCCGGGCCGCCCGCCCGGTCGCCGAGCAGGGCGGACCAGCCGTAGAGGTTCGCGGCCCGGTCCCAGACCACGGCCTCGGTGAACTCCAGGCTCGACGGGGTGGTGTTGCGGTCGTCGAGCATCGGGCAGATCAGCAGCTGGAGGACCACCTCGGGCCCGCCCCGGTCGCGGGCGAGCAGCACGGTCCCGGCGGCCAGCCCCCCACCCGCGCTGGCCCCGCCGACGGCCAGCCTGGCGGGGTCGATGCCCAGCTCTTCGGCGTTCTTGGCGGTCCACATCAGCCCGGCGTAGCAGTCCTCGACCGGCGCGGGGTGCGGGTGCTCGGGCGCCAGGCGGTAGTCGACGGAGACCACGACGACGCCGAGCCGCTCGACGTACTCGATCATCGTGGCCTCGTCCACCTCGGGCATGCCGACGATCATGCCGCCGCCGTGGATCCAGTAGAGGCCGGGCCGGCCGGCGCCGTCCTGCGCGGGGCGGTAGACGCGGACCCGGATGTCCGGTTCGCCGTCGGGGCCGGGGACACGGCGGTCCTCGATCCGCACCTCGGTCTCGGCGGGCGGCATGGCGGCCAGCATCGCGTGGATCTGGGCCCGGTGCCCGGCCAGCTCCTCGGCGTCGAGCGCCGTCACGTCGAACGCCGGGAACGGCGCGCTCTCCAGGGCGGCACGCAGGTCGGGATCGAGGTTGGGGTGGAACGCCATGAGGACTTCCTTCCACGGAGGGGGCTTGCCGTACCCCTCGATGGTCGGATCCCGCGCGAGGGTGCGGCAACCGCCATCCGGCTGCCATTGCGCGCGCGACGCCCGCCGTCCGGCGACCTCGGCCGGAGGCCTCCGGTGTCGGGCAGGGTCAGCCCAGCAGGGTGACGACCTGTTCGGCCAGGGGCGCGGCGCTGGCCGGGTTCTGGCCGGTGACCAGCCGGCCGTCCACGACGACCTGCGGCTGCCAGTCGGGGGCGGGCTCGTGCCGTCCGCCACGCTCGGTCAGCGCGTCGGCCAGCAGGAACGGCACCACCCCCGCCACGCCCCGCGCGGTCTCCTCGCTGTTGGTGAAGGCGGCCACCCGCCGGCCGTCCACCAGGTGGGAGCCGTCGGACAAGGTCAGGCCGACCAGCGCGGCCGGGCCGTGGCAGACCGCCGCGACCACGCCGCCGCGCTCGTAGATCTCGCGGCCGACCCGGGCCACGTCGGGGTCGGCGGGGAAGTCCCACATGGTGCCGTGGCCGCCGGCGTACAGGACGGCGTCGTAGGCCGAGGCGTCCACGCCGGAGAGGGGGGCGGTGTCGTCGTCCAGGCCGGTGGCGAGGAAGGCGGCCTGCGCCGGGTCGTCCGGGTCGTGGCCGTCGCGCGGCGGCCGGCCGCCGGCGATGCTGGCGACGTCCACCTCGAAGCCGGCCTTGGTGAAGATCTGCCAGGGATGGGCCGCCTCGGGGACGTAGTATCCGGTACGCTCCACGCCGCCGAGGTCGTCGTGGCTGGTCAGCACGATCAGGATGCGCTTGCTCATGCCTTCGAGCATGGCCGGGAAGCCCCATCAGCAACAAATAGCGAAATATCGGTTGTGGCATCAGAATACTGATATGTCGCCTCTCTCGCTGGACCTGCTGCGGACCTTCCTCGCCGTCCACAGGACCGGCTCCATCACCGCCGCCGCGCAGACGCTCGGCCTCTCCCAGCCCGCGGTGACCGCCCAGGTCAAGACGCTGGAGGCGACGCTCGACCGGCCGCTGTTCGACCGGCTGCCGCGCGGCGTCGCGCCCACCTCCGCCGCCGACGAGCTGGCCCGCCGGGTCGCCCCCGCCCTCGACGCGCTGGAGGAGGTGGCCGGCTCGGAGCTGCCCTCGGACGAGGCCGTGCACCTGGGCGGCCCGGCCGAGTTCCTGTGCGAGGAGGTCATGCCGATGCTCGCCCCGCTCGTACGCGACGGGCTGCGGCTGCGCACCACCCTCGGCCTGGCCGACGACCTGCTGGCCGACCTCGCGGCCGGACGGCTCGACCTGGTGCTGTCCACGATCCGGCCCCGGGTGCGCGGCGTCCAGGCGGACCCGGTCTACGACGAGGAGTTCGTCCTGGTGGCGGCGCCGTCCGTGGCCCGCGCGCTGCCGCCCGGCCGGGTCGGGCCCAAGGAGCTGGCCGCGGTCCCCGTGGTGGCCTACGCCGAGGACCTGCCCATCGTGCGCCGCTACTGGCGGGCCGTCTTCGGGCGGCGGCCGTCGATGGCCGCGCAGGTCGTCCTCCCGGACCTGCGCGGCGTGCTGAGCGCGGTGCGGGCCGGCATGGGCGTGTCCGTACTGCCCGCGTACCTGTGCCGGCGCGACCTGGCCGAGGGCACGCTGGTCGTGCTGGCCGAGCCGGCGGAGCCGCCGATCAACACCGGCTACCTGGCCGTACGGTCGGGGGCCCCGGCCAGGCCGGCCGTGGGGCGGGTGCGGGCCCACCTGCTGGCGGCGTTCCGGGCGGCGCCGCCGTACTGAGGGCGAAGGTGGATGAGGGGCGATCACCTTGGGCATGCTGGGCACATGTGTCATTCCACCGACAGCCGGCCGCCCGCCCCGCCGATCCGGGGCGAGGTGGCAGCGCACGAGCAGATCACCCTGACCTCCGCCGACGGCACCCGCTTCATGGCCTACCGGGCCGAGCCGGCCGAGCCGAACGGCCGCGGCATGGTGATCATGCCGGACGTGCGCGGCCTGCACCCGTTCTACCGCGACCTCTCGGTGCGCTTCGCCGAGGCCGGGTTCCGCACGATCGCGATCGACTACTTCGGCCGCACCGCCGGGACCGACGACCGGGACGACGGCTTCGACTACATGCCCCACGTCGACCGGCTCAAGCTCGACCAGGTGCAGGCCGACGCGGCGGCGGCGACCGCCGAGCTGGCCCCTGGCGGCCCGGTGTTCACGGTCGGCTTCTGCATGGGCGGCGCCCTGTCGTGGCGTCAGGGCGCGGAGGGCAACGGCCTGGCCGGGAGCATCGGCTTCTACGGCGCGCTGCGCTTCATCGACGAGCCGAAGAGCGGGCCCGGCGCGCCGCTGCTGCTGCTCAGGGGCGGCGCGGACAAGGTGTCGAGCCCGGAGGAGTTCGACGCCTACACCGCGGCGCTGGACCGGGTGGGCACCGAGCACGAGACCCACGTCTACGAGGGCGCGCCCCACTCCTTCTTCGACCGCTCGTTCAAGGAGTGGGAGGACGTCTGCCAGGACGCCTGGCGCCGCATCCTGTCCTTCACCGAACGGCACTCAGCCTAGGTACGCGGCCCGCACCACCGGATCGTCCCTGACCCGCGCCGGCGTCCCGGACGCGATGACCCTGCCCAGGTCCAGGACGACGATCCGGTCGCAGATCTCCATGACGAAGCCCATGTCGTGCTCGACCAGCAGCACGGTGGTGTCCAGGGCGCTGACGACCTCGCCGAGCCGGGCGGTCTGGGCGGCGTCCAGGCCGGAGGTGGGCTCGTCCAGCAGCAGGAGCCGCGGACGGTCCGCCAGCGCGCGGGCCAGCTCGACCATCCGGCGCTGCCCGACCGGCAGCGCGGCGGCGTACGCGTCGCGCAGCGGGGTGAGCCCGCACAGGTCGAGCACCTCGGCCACGCGCGCGCCGCGCTCGCGCTCGATCCGCCGCCGTCCCGGCCACCCGGCCAGGTCGGCGGCCAGCCCGCCGCCACCGCCGTGCCAGTCGAGCGCGGCCAGCACGTTCTGGGCCACGGTGAGCCGGCCGAACACCTGCGTGCGCTGGAACGTCCTGCGCACGCCGGCCCTGGCCCGCCGGAGCGCGGACACGCCGGTCAGGTCGCGCCCGTCCAGCTCGACCCGGCCCGCGACCGGCCTGCGCAGCCCGGACACCACGTCGAACAGCGTGGTCTTGCCCGCGCCGTTCGGCCCGATCACGCCGCAGACCTGGCCGGGCCCGGCCTCGAACGACACGCCGTCGAGCGCCCTGACGCCGCCGAAGGCCACGGACACGTCCTGCACCGCGAGCATTTCACCTCACCCCCAGGTAGGCGGCGGTCAGCCGGTCACCGTCCACCTCCGAGCGGGGGCCCGTCCAGGTGACGGCGCCCAGCCGCATGAACGCGACCCGGTCGGCGACGGCCAGCGCCTCGGTCGCCTTCTCCTCCACCAGCAGCAGCGCCACGCCCCGGTCGCGCAGCTCGGCGAAGACGTCGAACACCTGCCGCACCACGAGCGGGGCCAGGCCGAGCGACGGCTCGTCGGCGATCAGCACCCGCGGCGGGCGCACCAGGGCCGGGGCCAGCGTGAGGAGCTGCTGCTCGCCGCCCGACAGCGCGCCCGCGGCCACCGTACGGCGGGCCGCGAGCTGCGGCAGGCGCCGGTAGACCGGCCCAGGATCGTCCAGCCAGGTGCGCAGGTTCTCCTCCACGGTGAGCCCGGGGAAGACGCCCCGCCCTTCGGGGGCCAGCAGGACGCCGGCGCGCGCCCGCCGGTGCGCCGGCCAGGCGGTGACGTCCACGCCGTCGAGCAGGATCCGGCCGCCGGTCACCGGCAGGTCCCCGGCGGCGACGGCGCACGTGGTGGACTTGCCCGCGCCGTTCGCGCCGAGCAGCGCCACCACCTCGCCGGGCCGCACCTCCAGCCGCACCCCGCGCAGCACGGTGCAGTCGGCGTAGCCCGCCACGACGTCCTCCAGCACGAACAGCGCCCCGCCGGGCCCGGCGCCGCCGGCCGCGGCCCGGCGGGGCACGACGCCGGCGACCACCTCGGCCGCAGGCGCGGAAGGCGTGGCGGAAGAAGCGGCGGGGAGCCGGCGGGCCCGGCTGCGGGCATGGCTGCGGGCATGGCTGCGGGCGCGGGCCTCGGCGAGCTGGGTGAGCACGCCGTCCGGATGCCGGGCCAGGATCATGCCGCCCGCGCCGAACAGGATGGACCCCACGTGCGCGGACACGTCCCAGGTCGCCAGCAGTTCGGGCACGGCCACCGCGACCAGCCCGCCGAGCACCGCCCCGCCGATCCTGCGCACGCCCTGCAGCACCACCACGGCCAGCCAGACGAACCCGGCGAACGCCGGCAGGTCGGTGGCCGTGACCGACCCCTTGGAGATCGCGAACAGCACCCCGCCGAGCCCGGCGATCCCCGACGCCAGCACGAACAGCACGATCTTGGCCCGCGCCGCGGACAGCCCGGAGGTGACGGCCGCCGCGGGCGCCGACCGTACGGCGAGGACGGCCCGCCCCGACGCCGACCGCTCCAGGTTGCGCACCAGCAGCGCCACCAGCCCGATCAGCGCCAGCAGCACGGCCACCCGCACCCGCGGGTCGGAGGTGTCGGCGAAGCCGAGCCCGAGCGCCGGCAGCGCCCATCCGATGGTCCCGTTGCTGAAGGCGTCCACCTGGAACAGCACCTGGTCGGCCAGCAGCGCCAGGGCCAGCGTGGCCAGCGTCAGCACCCGCCCGCCCAGCCGCAGCGCGGGCAGCGCCACCAGCAGCCCGACGGCTCCCGCGGCGGCCACCCCGAGCAGGATCGCCACGCCGAACGGCAGCCCGGAGGCGAACGCCCACCCGCAGGTCAGCGCCGCCATGGCGGCGAAGGCGGCCTGCGCCAGGTTCACCATGCCGCCGATCCCGGTCACCACCACGAACGAGCAGAAGATCAGCGCCAGCACCAGCCCCTGGGCCGCGACGCCCACGTAGTACTCCGGCCCGAGCAGGGCGAAGGCCGCCAGCACGGCCAGGCCCGCCGCCCATGGCAGCCGCCTGCGCCAGGCCGGCACCCCGGCCAGGTGGTCGGGCGGCGGGACGTCCTCGGCGGCGCTGCCGGCCACCCGCTCCCGCGACCGGTTCAGCAGCAGCAGCCCGGCGAACAGCAGGATCACCGGCACGGCCGTGCGCAGCCCGGTGACCTCCTCCAGGAAGTCGGTGTACCCGGCGACCAGGTTCTGCACGACGCCGAGCGCGAGCCCGGCCGCGAACGTCCAGGGGATCGAGCGCAGCCGCCCGAACACCGCCGCCGTCGCCGAGGCGAACAGCAGCACCGTGTACGCCGTCGCGTCCAGCCCGAGCACCGGCGCCGCCAGCACCCCGGCCAGCCCGGCGAGCCCCGAGCCGAGCATCCAGGCCAACGCCGAGGTGGCGTCCACGTCGATGCCCCGGAGCGTGGCCAGGCGGCGGCGGTCCACGGAGGCGCGCATGCGCAGCCCGTACGGCGTGTGCCGCAGGAACGCCCACAACCCGGCCGCCGCGACGGCCGAGAAGGCGAAGGTGATGAGCTGGTCGGTGTCCAGCCGCACCCCGAGCGGGTCGAACGTCCGGGCCGGATGGGGGCCGACGCCGCGCGGCAGCGAGGTGGCGTCCGTGGCGGGCAGCCCGGCCAGCTCCACGGCCAGCAGGCCGAGCGCGGGCAGCGCGATCGTGAGCCCGATGGTGGCGACGATCTGCGCGGTCTCCCCCGCCTGGGCGAGCCCGCGGAACATGGCCCGGTGCAGCAGGTAGCCGAGCGCGGGCGCGAACAGCCCGGCCGCCACCACCGCCGACAGCCAGGCGGGCAGCCCGGCGGCGGCGGTGAGCTCGTAGAACACCAGGGCGGCCAGGAAGCCGACGGCGCCGTGGGCGAAGTTGAACACCCCGGTCGCCGCGTACGACAGGGTCAGGCCGGAGCCCATGATCGCGAAGACGGCCCCGGTGACCAGGCCGCTGAGCACGTACTGGAGGATCATTTCAGCGGCACGTTGTCGAAGCAGGCCATCCTCCTGGCCACCTGGAAGGCCCCGCCCTCCAGCCTGACCAGGGCGCCGCAGCCGTTCGGCTCGCTGTGGTCCCGCGGGTAGCGGATACGGCCGAACCCGGGGTTCTCGTAGAGGTAGTCGCCGTTGGCGGTGGCCAGGAACTTCTCCCTGGTCAGGTCCTTGCCGGTGCGCTTGAGGACGTCGAGGAAGATGTCGGCGGCCCAGTAGCCGATCGCCAGGTGCTGGGTGAGCGCGGTGCCGGGGGCGACCTGCTCGACGTCCTTCTTGAGCTGGGCGATCTCGGGCGCCGGCGACTCGAACGGCTCGAACATGGGCGCGGCGATCACCCCTTCGAGCGCCTGCGCGCCGGCCGGGTCCTTGAGGATGGCCAGGTCGTAGCTGGTGGCGTCGGTGAGCACGCCCTTGTACCCGGCCCGCTTGAGCGCCGCGTAGAGCCCGACGTTGAACTTGGTGCCGGCGATCACCGAGACGACGACGTCGGGCGCCTTACCGCCGTCCGAGGTCATGATCTTGTTGACGTACGGGAGCCAGTCGGAGGGCGGGGCGGCGGCCGGCAGGCCGGAGTTCACGCCGGCCAGCTCGAACCCGGCCGCGGTGAACGACTGGGAGATGGTCGTGCCGCCGTACTTGCTGCCGCTGGAGTCGCTGGTCTGCACGTAGACGCTCTTGCCGGCGGCGCCGCCGAGCAGGTCGGCCATCTGCCTGCCCCACCACGTCTGGGAGCCGGCGCCCTGTTTGGGGGCCAGGCAGCCGTTGTAGCCGAACCCGGTCCTGGTGCCGCACCACTGCGGCCCGGTGGCCCAGCCGAACCAGGGGACGCCCTGCTGTTCAAGGAAGGCCGCGCCGCCGAAGTTCGGGGCGTGCACCGGGACCAGGGCGAACACCTGGTCCTTCTGGACGAGTTTCTTGGCCGCCGCGTCGCCCTTGGCCGCGTCCTGGGCGTCGTCCTCGGCGCCGATGAAGTCGATCTTCCGGCCGTGCACGCCGCCCTCGGCGTTGGCGCGGGCGAACCTGGCCTTCGCCCCGATCTCGGCGTCCCTGGTCGAGTAGCCGCTCGCGCTGGTCTTGGTCAGCACGCCGCCGATCTTGATGGTGGTGTCCGTCACTCCCGCGCCCGACTGGGCCGTACCCGTCTGCTGGGCCGCGCAGCCGGCGACGAGCAGCGTCAGGGTGAGCGCCGCCGCGCCCCGCCGTACCATGTTGTTCTCCTCGCGACTCGGCCTAGCGCTCGCTTGGTTTCGCTGAGCGTAGATTTGCCGGGAAGGGGTGTCAACGGCAACCGAGCAACCGCTTGCTCGCAGGCGGCGCGCCGGGCTAGCGTGGGCGCATGCTGATGCGCGCGGCCGTGCTGACCGGGTTCCACGCCCCGATGGAGATCCGCGACGTCGAGATCGACGCCCCCGGACCCGGCGAGGTGCGCGTCCGGATCATGGCCTCGGGCGTGTGCGGCTCCGACCTCAAGGCCATCGACGGCAAGAGCCCGGTGGTGAGCGCGCCGCCGTTCATCCTGGGGCACGAGAGCGCGGGCGTGGTGGAGAGCGTCGGCGCGGGCGTCACCTCCGTCAAGCCGGACGACCACGTCATCATCGCCATGAGCGGCCCCTGCGGGCGCTGCCGCCAGTGCGGCTCCGGCCGATTCCACCTGTGCTCGGGCCCGCAGCGGCTGCCGACCATCATGGGCGGCCCGCCCAGGGTCACCCTCGACGGCCTGGAGACCCGCCGCTTCATCGGCATCGGCTCGTTCGCCGAGTACGCGGTGGTCGCCGAGGCCATGTGCGTCAAGATCGCCAAGGACGCGCCCTTCGCCGCCATGTGCCTGCTGGCCTGCGGCGTGATCACCGGCGTGGGCGCCGTCCTGAACGTGGCCGAGGTGCCGCCGGGCGCCTCGGTCCTGGTCGTCGGCTGCGGCGGCGTGGGGCTCAACGTCATCCAGGGCGCGGTGCTCGCCGGCGCCACCACGATCATCGCCGCGGACGCGGCCGAGGCGAAGCTCAAGCTGGCCGAGCGCTTCGGGGCCACCCACCTGCTCCCCGCCGGCGACCTGCCCCGCCAGGTGAGCGCGCTGGTACGCGGCGGCGTCGACTACGCCTTCGACGCGACCGGCGTCCCCGGCGTGCTGGCGGAGGCCTTCGCCGCCACCCAGCCGGGCGGGACCACGGTCATGGTCGGCAGCCCGCCGCAGGGCCACCCCATGGCGCTGGACACCGGCCTGCTGTTCTCCTCCCGCCGCCTCATGGGCACCCAGGGCGGCGACGCCGCGCCGCACCGCGACCTGCCCATGCTGGCCGCCCAGTACCTCCGCGGCCGGCTCGACCTCGACGGCCTGATCACCGAACGCCTCCCCCTCGACCAGATCAACGAGGCCGTGGCCCACGTCCGCCAGGGGACGGTCGCCCGCACGGTCATCACGTTCTGAGGCGCTATTCTAATTTTCTTTGGAATAGTGGAGGTTGTCCCATGTCGTACCCCGAACAGCGCTACCTGGCCGAGACCGGCGAGATCAGCGCCACCCTGCGCCCGGCGGCCAACGGCCCCGACCTGTCGATGGCGACCGGCACCCGCGTCCACTACCTGGGCACGGGCGGCTCGACGAACGGCGCCTACGGCCTGTACCGCTGGGAGATGGGCCCGCGCCCCGGCGGCGCGTCCCCGCACTTCCACCGCACCATCACCGAGTCGTTCTACGTGCTGACCGGCACCGTCCAGCTCTACGACGGCGACAAGTGGGCCGACGGCCGCCCCGGCGACTTCCTGCACGTGCCCGAGGGCGGCGTGCACGCCTTCCGCAACGCCTCGGGCGAGCCGGCCTCGATGCTGGTGCTCTTCACGCCGGGCGCGCCGCGCGAGGCGTACTTCGAGGAGCTGGCCGAGATCACCCACACCGGCCGCGAGCTCACCCCCGAGGAGTGGACCGAGCTCTGGCTCCGCCACGACCAGTACGCGGTCTGATGACGGGTTTCCCTGAAGAGCCCATATACCGGCACCTGGCCCGCGTCGGCAAGGCGCTGGCCAACCCGGTGCGGCTGCGCCTGCTCGACGTGCTCGACCAGGGCGAGCGCACGGTCGAGGAGCTGGCACGGGCGGCGGGCGTGCCGCTCAAGAACACCTCGGCCCAGCTCCAGCACCTGCACGCGGCCCACCTGGTGACCAGCCGCAGGGACGGCACGCGGATCCGCTACCGGCTGGCCGACGAGCAGGTCTCGCGTTTCCTGGGTGACCTCCAGCATTTCGCCCACGACCGGCTGTCCGGCCTGCGCGAGGCGGTACGGGAGCACCTGGGCGACCTGTCCGGCGTCACGGCCGACGAGCTGGCCGCCAGGCTGGCCGACCCCGGCACGGTGGTCGTCGATGTCCGGCCGGCCGCCGCCTACGCCAAGGGACACGTGCCGGGCGCGCTCTCGGTGCCCCTGGACGACCTGGCGGGCCGCCTGGCGGAGCTGCCGGCGGACGCCCGGGTCGTGGCCTACTGCGGCGGGCCGTACTGCGTGCTCTCCCCGCAGGCCGTACGCCTGCTGCGCGAGCACGGTCTCGACGCCCGCCCGCTGGACGGCGGCCTGATCGGCTGGCGGCGTGCCGGGCACGAGGTCGCGCGGGAGCGTACTGTGAGCGGGTAATCGCCCACAGTGAGGGAGGTCCGCATGCTCGCCAGAGGAGCCGTCGCGGCCGGCCTGCTCGCGGTCGTGACCGTGGGCGGCGCCGGCCCCGCGCAGGCCCGCTACCGCTACGACTTCCGCAGCCGCGAGGTGGTCATCTGGAGCGAGCCGAAGGGCGGCGCGGCCCAGGTCGGCGTGGGCCGTCCCGGCCAGGGCTTCGACTCCGACCGGTCGGAGGAGCACGAGCTGTTCCGCTGCGACGACGCGTTCGACAGCACCCTGTGGCACCACGGCACCGACGCGACCACCGGCGTCGTCGGGTGGGTGCCGGCCTGCCACCTCGACGACCCCGACTGACCCTGACCGACCCCGACCGACCCCGACTTACGCGGCCGCCGGCGGGGTCAGCGCCCGGCGCCCACCGGCTCCTGCGCGCGCTCGCGGCGCGGCTCCGGCTCGTCCTCCTCGTGCCCCTCGACCGACAGGTTCGGCAGCAGCCGGTCCAGCCAGCGGGGGCACCACCAGTTCGCCCGGCCGAGCAGCACCATCGTGGCCGGCACGAGGAAGCCGCGGATGACGGTCGCGTCCACCGCGATGGCCACGGCCAGCCCGACGCCGAACGTCTTGACCATCGCGTCCGGGTAGGCGATGAACGCCACGAACACCGCCACCATGATCAGGGCGGCCGAGGTGATGACCCGGCCGGTCGAGCCGAGGCCCTCGGCCACCGCCCGGCTGTCGTCGCCGTGCCGGGCGTGGGCCTGGCGCACCGCCGTCAGCAGGAACACCTCGTAGTCCATCGACAGGCCGAACAGCACCGCGAACAGCATCAGCGGCACGTAGCTCTCGATCGGCACGGAGAAGAACAGCGTCTGGAGGTAGGAGGAGTCCATCGGGGCGTCCATGCCGACCAGGCCGCTGCCGAGGCCGATCGAGAACACCAGCGCGAGCGCGCCGAACGCGGCGCCCAGCGACACCAGGTTCATCACGGCGGCCTTGACCGCCACGACGGGCGCCCGGAAGGCGAACAGCAGCAGCAGCGCGCTGAGCAGCACGACCACGCCGATGACCAGCGGGGTGCGCTCGTTCATGCGGTCCCCGGCGTCGGTCAGCCCGGCCACCTTGCCGCCGACGTGCACCTGGACGTCCGGGATCGAGATGGCCCTGACCTCCCTGACCACCTCGGCCGCCTTCGGGTCGCTCGGGGCGTAGTCGCCGATCGCCTGGAGCAGGACCGAACGGCCGGAGTCGTTCACCTTCGGGTCGGACACGTGGGCGACCCCGTCGACGCGGGCGACCTCGTCGGCGATCCGCTTCACGGTGGCGTCCCCGGCGCCGGAGACCTTCTCCGGCAGCTCGGCGACCACGATCAGCGGGCCGTTGCTGCCGGGCCCGAAGGCCGTGGCCATCAGCTCGTACGCGCGCCGCCCGGTCGAGTCCTTGGCCGCGTACCCCTCGTCCAGCGGCCCCAGCTTCAGCGCGAGCGCGGGCGCGGCCAGCGCGCCGAGCACGAGGACGCTGCCGATCAGCACCCGCCACGGCCGGCGTGCCACCCACGCCCCGAGCCCGGCCCAGCCGGCGCCCCCGCCGCGGGTGGACGACCGCCCGCGCACCAGCGGCACCTTGAGCGCGTTGACGCGGTGGCCGAGCAGCCCGAGCAGGGCGGGCACGAGGGTGACCGAGGTCAGCACGGCGAAGACGACGGAGATGCCGGTCACCCAGCCGAGCGTGCTCAGCAGCGGGAACCCGGCCAGCATCAGCGCGCTCAACGCGATGATCACCGTGCCGCCGGCGAACACGACGGCCCCGCCCGAACTGGCCACCGTCCGGCGTACGGACTCCACGACCGGCACGCCGTCGGCCAGCAGCTTGCGGTGGCGCGACAGCAGGAACAGCGCGTAGTCGATGCCGACGCCGAGCCCGATCATCGTGGACATGATCCCGGCCTGCTTGGGCATGTCCACGACGTAGCCGAGCAGGCCGATCACGCCGAGCCCGGTCGCCACGCTGACCAGCGCGGCGAAGATCGGCACCATCGCGGCGACCAGCGTCCCGAACGCGAAGACCAGCACGAGCAGCGCGCAGACCACGCCGATGATCTCGCTCGGCCCGGTCTTGATCTCCTTGCTCGCCGGGTTGGAGTCGGCGGCGGCCACCACTTCCAGCCCGGCGTCCCTCGCCGGGGCCGCGGCGTCGGACAGCGCCTGCGTGTCCTCGCCCACCTTGTCGGGGTCGTTGCCCTGCATCTTGACGGTGATCACGCCGATCTGCAGGTTCGAGGCGATGCCGCCCATCCGGTAGGGCGTGTCCACCTGGACGACGTGCGGCATCGTGCGCATCGCGGCGACCGAGCGCTCGACGGCCTGCTTGCGTGGTTCGTCGGTGAGCTTCCCGTCCGCGGTGTAGAGGAGGAGCTGCACGGTTCCGCCGGTGGCGTAGCCGGGGCCGAAGCCCTCCTTCATCAGGTCGTGCGCGCGCTGCGCGTCGGTGCCCGGGATGGAGGCGTCGTTGCTGACCGGGCTCCCGAGCGCGAGGCTCGCGCCCATCAGGCCGGCGGCCAGGGCCACCCATAAAGCCAGCACGATCCGCCCGTGCCGCGCGCACCAGCCACCCAGCCGACCAAGAAACCGCGTCATCGTCTCGCCCCTGCCCGACGGCCGTCCTGTACGGTCGTACAGGACTACGATAAAACGGAGGACATCGGAAATTCCGGATCCCGTGGGAAATGAGACGATGACCACACCCGACGACACCCGCTCCCGGATCCTGGCGGCCGCGCGCGAGCTGTTCGCCGAGCGCGGCTACGCGGGCACCTCGCTGGCCGACATCGCCGCCGCGGTCGGGCTGACCAAGACCGCCGTCGCCTACCACTTCCACCCCAAGGACCGGCTGGCCTCCGAACTGCTCTCGCCCGCCGCGGCCGAGATGATCACGCTGCTCGACACCGATCACCCCGACCGCAAGGCGTTCGTCGAGGCCCTGGCCGTCTTCGCGGTGCGGCACCGCGCGGTGATCCGCCTGTTCATGGAGGACCTGGCGGCCGACGACAGCCAGCCGCCCGGCTCCGAGCGCGCGGTCGTCGGCACGTTCAGGGACGAGATCTTCGCCAAGCTCGCCGGCGAGAACCCGGGCCCCGAGGCCAGGGTCAGGTGCTGGGCGCTGCTCGGGGCCCTGCAGTGGGGCGTGGTCAAGACCATGGACCTGCCCGAGGACCAGGTCACGGCGGTCATGCTGGAGTCCGCGCTGGCCTTCTGACGGGAGCGCGACCGCCGACTCGCCGACCTGCTGCTCGTCCTGGAGTCCCCGCCCCACCGCTTCCGGGCGCGGCGGAGCGGCTACAGGCCGGTCGAGGGGTCGGTGGCGGGGCCGGTCGGGGTCTGCGTGGGCTCCTCGGGGCCGGGGCCGCCGGACTGGCCGGTGACGCCGACCGTGATCACCACCACGTCGCCGGGCGCGGCGCAGGTCCCGGGGGTCAGGCTCTGGGCCAGGACGGTGTCCGCCTTGGCGTCGTCGTCCACGACCTGGGCGCGGGACCGTACCGTGAAGCCGGCCGCGACCAGGTCGGCCCGGCCGTCGGTGCGGGACCGCCCCACCACGGACGGCACCTCGACGCCCTGGCGGGCCACCGTGAGCGCCACCGGGGCGCCGCCCGGCAGCCGCGCGCCGGCCTCCGGCCGCGTCGCGAGGACCTGGCCGTCCGGCTGGTCGGAGCAGGCCCGGGTGACCGTCCCCGCCGCGAGCCCGGCGGCGGTGAGCGCCGCCTCGGCCGCCTTGCGCCGCCGCCCGACGACGGACGGCACCGGCACCCCCGCCGACACCTCCAGCGCGACCGCGCCGCCCCGGTCCATCACCGTGCCGGCCGCCGGACGGCTGCCCAGCACCCGGCCGATCTCCCGCGGCGAGTCGGTCCTGGTGACCACGCCGGCGGTCAGACCGGCCTGCTTGAGCGCCTTGACCGCGTCGGCCCGGTCCAGACCCGTCAGCGGCGGGACCACGACCGTGGTCACCGGCCGCCCTGCCGTCGGCCCACCGATGGGCACACCGGTGGGCTCGACGGCGGGCGCGACGGTGGGCGCGACGGTGGGCACGCGCTCGCGCTCCGCCGGCTTCCCGCCCGGCCGCGAGGAGGCGTGCGCCGACCCCGCCGGGCTCGGCGGCGCCGACGGCAGCACGGACGCCTGGCCGGAGCGGTGGCCGTCGAGCGCGGGCACGATCACGGTGAGCACCACCGCGGTCACCAGCAGCGCCGCGCACACCGCCACGACCGCCTGCACCCACCCGGCCCCGCGCCCCCGGCGATCCTGCGCGCCCGTGCCGGCCCGCGTTCTCAGGCCGTCCGGCGGGGCCGCGTCGTCCGGCGTCCGCGGGCCTCGCGGGGTCGCCGCGACCGGCGCCGTCGGGCCCGGCGGGGTCGTCTGGCCGGTGGACGTGAGCGGTTCCGGGCCTGCGCCCGTCCGCGAGCGCAGATGGTAGGCGCCGGCCACGCCGGTGACCTCGGGCTCGGCCAGCGGCACGGGCGGGCGCTGGCCGGGGACCAGCGGCACGTCGCCGTACCCCCGGTCCGGCGAGTCCGGCTCGCCGAGCAGCGCGAGCAGCAGTTCCCTGCTGGCGGGCCGGTTCCTGGCGTCCTTGTCCAGGCAGGCGGCGACCAGCACCCGCAGCCGCCCGTCCAGCCGGCCCAGCTCGGGCGGCGCGGTCAGGATGCGGTGCAGGACCGGCGCCACCGAGTCCTGCCCGAACGGCGCGCTCGCGTTGGCCGCGAAGCACATCGTCGCGCCCCAGGAGAAGACGTCGGCCGCCCCGGTCACGGCCGAGGCGGTGATCTGCTCAGGAGCCATGTACGCCGGCGTGCCCACGCCCCTGTTCGTCACCGTGGCCGCCGCGTCCAGCGCCCTGGCCAGGCCGAAGTCGATCACCCGCGGCCCGTCGGGCCCGAGCAGCACGTTCTGCGGCTTGAAGTCCCGGTGCACGATGCCCGCCCGGTGGATCGCGGCCAGCGCGGTCGCGGTGCCGACCGCCAGCCGCTCCAGCGCGCCGCCGTGCCGCGGCCCGGTCAGCGAGACCTCCCGGTGCAGCGAGGGCCCGTCGACGTACTCGCTCACGATGTACGGCCGGCCCTCGTCGAACCCGGCGTCGATCACCTGGGCCGTGCAGAACCTCGCCACATGCTTGGCCAGCTCCACCTCCCGCAGGAACGCCCCTTGCTCGTCCCCCACGGGCCCGTGCAGCAGCTTGACCGCGTACCTCTCGCCGCTCCGCGAACCGAGGAACACCGCGCCCTGTCCGCCTTCGCCCAGTCGCCCGGCGAGCTCGTACTCGCCGAGTCTGTGCGGGTCCCCCGTTCTCAGCGGCTGCGCCGTCGGCACGGGGCGCCTCCCCTCGCCGCCACCCCTTCTTGCTCTCCACTGAAAGCAACGGGCGGCGTTCAGTCAACAGTGTGCACGGCAATCGCCGCCTGACCGTGACACAGCCGGTCAGGAGGCCCGGGAGAGCTGGCCCGCGTACATGACGGCGCCGGTGTCGGACCGGGTCACCTTGACCAGGAACCGGTCGGGGTCGTCGGAGGGCACGATGCGGACCGTCCCGGCGTGGCACGACTCGCCCTTGACCTGGCCGAGGGCGAACACGACGGCGCTCCCGGTGGGGGCGAGGCGGCCGGAACAGTGCAGGTCGGCGCCCCAGCGCATGGTGGATCCGCCGTCGGCGCGCAGGCGCAGCTCGACCGGGAAGACCCGGCCGGCCGTGGGGTGCTCGGCCGATCCCGTCCAGGTGCCGTCCAGGGTTGGGCCCTGGGACGCGCGCGACCAGAACACGAAACCGGCAACCCCCATCACCACCCCGGCCACCGCCACGACCATCTGCCACACCCTGCGCCCCGCGACGGCGGGCGTCCCTTCGGGGAAGGTGGCGGGCATTCCCCCGGGCGCGGGGGTGCTTGCGGGGGAGGGCCAGGGGGTTGTGGGGGGCGTCCCTTCCGGAGAGGGCCGGGGCGCTGTGGTGGGGGTTCTGTCGGGGGTGGTCGTGGAGGTGGGGGTGGTACGCGGGAAGGGGGGCGGTGGGGTCGGGGTGGCGGCTTGGGCGCCGGAGGGGAGGACGTCGCCCGTTCCGCCGTCCTGGCCGAGCAGCGCGCGCAGCGTCTCCTCGGCGTCCGGCCGGTCGCGCGGGTCGTGGGCCAGGCACGCCTCCACGATCTCCCGCAGCCGCCCCGACAACCCGCGCAGGTCCGGCTTGCCGTACAGGATCCGGGCCAGGACCTCCTGGTAGGTGTCCGCCATGTACGCGTGCCGCCCCCCGGCCGTGTACGCCACGGTCAGCCCCCACGCCCACATGTCCGCGGGCGGCCCCGCCGGCTCCCCGCTGATGCGCTCGGGCGACAGGTAGGCCGGCGTGCCGATGGGCGACCTGGTCGTGGTGGCGGCGGCGTCCATCAGCCGGGACACCCCGAAGTCGATCACCCGCGGCCCGTCGAGGCTGAGCAGCACGTTGCCCGGCTTCAGGTCGCGGTGGACGACCCCCGCCCGGTGGATCGCCCCCAGGGCGGTGGCGGTGCCGATGGCCAGCCGGTCGAGCGAGCCACCGCGCCGCGGCCCACCGGCCACCACGTGCTCGCCCAGCGAGGGCCCTTCGACGTATTCGCTGACCAGGTAGGGCCGGTCGCCGTCGAGGTCGGCGTCGAGGAGCTGGGCGGTGCAGAAGGCCGCGACCCGGCGCACCGCCTCGACCTCGCCGAGGAACCTGCGCCGTACGTCGGCGTCCTTGGACACGCTCGCGTGCAGCAGCTTGATCGCGACCTGCGCCCCGGCCGCCGAGTGCCCGAGGAAGACGACGCCCTGGCCGCCCTGCCCGAGCCTGCGCGAGAGCCGGTACTCCCCCAGCCGGCGGGGATCATCAGCACGGAGCTCGGACATAGGGCGTCATTATGGCACCGCCTACAGCAGCGCGGCGTAGCCGTCGAGGGCGCGCAGCACGACGTCGGCCGGGCCGCTCGGCAGGGTGGCCACGGCCTCCTCGATGCCGAGCCCGGCGAAGTAGTCCAGCTTCTCCCTGGTGGGCAGGGTCCCGAACGGGATCACCCTGGCCATCGGCCGCCCGGCCTTCTCGCACGCCTCGCGCAGCGCGGGCAGCGCGTCCTTGATGCCCTTGCCACCGATGGGCATCCAGCCGTCGCCGTACTCGGCGATGTGGGCGAACAGCTTCGGCCCGGCGGCCCCGCCGAGGTAGACGGGCAGGTCGTGCGCGGGCTTGGGCCACGACCAGGACGGTTCGAGCCCTTCGACGACTGCCACCTCGTCCCGCCAGAACGCCCGCATGGCCAGCACGTTGCGCCGGGCGACCTCGCGCCGCCGCCCGTACGGCACGCCGTGGTTCTCGATCTCCTCGACGTTCCAGCCGAACCCGACGCCGACCACCACACGCCCGCCCGACAGGTGGTCGAGCGTGGCCAGGGCCTTGGCGGTCACGATCGGGTCGCGCTGGGCGGCGAGCAGGATGCCGGTGCCGACGCGCAGCCGCCGGGTCGCGGCGGCGGCGAAGGAGAGCGCGACCAGCGGGTCCAGGGTGCGCTTGTACTCCTCGGGCAGCTCGTCCTGGCCGCCGGCGGGCGGCGTGCGGCGGCTGACCGGGATGTGGGTGTGCTCGGGCAGGTAGAGCGAGTCGAACCCGCGCTCCTCGGCCGCGGCCGCGAGGTCCTGGACCGGCATGGCCAGATCCGTGGCGAACATCGTGACACCCAGCCTCATACGGCCTCCTCATGTCAACCAAGCGATTGCTCGGCTAAGATTTCCAGGGTAGCTTGCAAGGCGACGTCCGCGGAAAGAGGTTCCCGGTGAAGTTCTCTATCTTCCTGAACCCGCAGATTCCAGGCTCTGGATACGCGGCCGAGGAGAACGCCAAGGCACGGCGTCCCATCGGACGCGACACCGAGTCGTATCAGCGGCTGCTGCACGAGGTGCGGGAGATAGCCGTCCACGCCGACCAGATCGGGTTCGACGCGCTGATGATGACCGAGCACCACTTCCACTCCGAGGGGATGGAGTTCTCGGTCAATCCGCTGATGTTCCTCACCGACCTCGCCGCGCGGACCGAGCGCATCCTGCTCGCCCCGCTCGGCATGGTGCTGCCCGCCTGGGACCCGATCAGGGCCGCCGAGGACGTGGCGCTGCTCGACCAGTTCAGCAAGGGCCGCCTGCGGCTCGGCGTGGCCCGCGGCTACCAGAACCGCTGGATGAACGTCCTGGGCCAGCGCTGGCAGGCCGCCGCCGCCCGCTCCGACGGCTCGGCCTCGGACACGCGGAACTTCGACGTCTTCGGCGAGGTGCTGAAGATCATGAAGATGGCCTGGACGCAGGAGACCCTCCGCTACAAGTCCGACGTGCTGGACTACGAGGTGCCGTACCCCTACGACGGTATCGAGGGCTGGCCCGCGATGGAATGGACCAAGACATTCGGGGCGCCCGGCGAGGTCTCCGACGACGACAAGATCCAGGCGATCTCGGTCTGCCCCCGGCCGTACCAGAACCCGCATCCGGAGTTGTGGCAGCCGTTCACGATCTCCGACCGGTCGGTGATCAGGGCCGCGCAGGAGGACATCCTGCCGTGGATGTTCACCCCCAACCCCGACGACCACGCCGCCAAGGCCAAGCTCTACCAGGAGGAGTCGGCCCGGCAGGGCCGCCAGTACAAGCTGGGCGAGCACACCGGCATCCTGAAGATCGTCGGCATCGCGGACACCACCGAGGAGGCGATCAACACCTTCGGCCGCAGCATCCCCAAGGACTTCGCCGCCTTCTTCGGCCCGTTCGGCTACCTGGAGGTGCTGCGCAAGAAGGAGGACGAGAAGCACAAGCCGATCTCCCCCGAGAAGGGCGACGCCAAGCGCATGAACGACGTGGAGATGGCGCTGTTCGGCACCCCGGACGACGTCAAGCGCGGCATCCAGCGCATGCTCGACCGTATGCCGGACCTGGAGTGGTTCGGCCTGTACATGCAGGGGCAGCAGGGTGTGCTCCCGCTGGACACGGTCAAGCGGAACCTGGAGATGTTCGCCACCAAGGTCGCGCCGGAGTTCCGATGAAGATGTGGCTGGGGGCCTCGTTCGTCCCGACCGACCAGTTCGTGGAGCTCGCGCGGGCGGCCGAGCGCTGCGGATTCGACACCTTCACGCTGTCGGACCACCTGTTCTACGCCGACTTCGCCTCGCGCTACCCGTACTCGCGGTCGGGCGCGCCCCGGTGGAGCGCCGAGACGCACTGGCCCGATGTGTGGGTGACGATCGGCGCGATGGCCACGGCGACCACGACGCTGCGCTTCTCGCCGAACGTCTACATCGCCCCGGCCCGCGACCTGTTCACCGTGGCCAAGCTGGTCTCCACGGCGGCGGTGCTGTCGCGGGAACGGGTGTCGTTCGGGGTCGGGGTGGGGTGGTGCGAGGAGGAGTTCGCCGGCACCGGCCAGGACTTCCACACCCGGGGCCGCCGCCTCGACCGGATGCTGCCCACGCTGCGCGCCCTGTGGTCCGGCGAGACCGTCGAGCTGGACGGCCTGCCGCCGCTGTCGATCTCCCCCACGCCGGCCGGGCCCGTGCCCGTCTACGTGGGCGGCGACAGCGAGGCGGCGCTGCGCCGGGCCGCCCGCTTCGGCGACGGCTGGCTGGGCAACCGCATCTACACCGAGGAGCAGCTCGACCCGGTGCTCGACACCCTCCGCCGGCACCTCGACGAGAACGGCAGGACGGGCCCGTTCGACATCGTCGCCCCGCTGGCCGTGCTGCCGGACGCCGAGACCTACCGCCGCTTCGCCGCCAAGGGCGTGACCGCCACCATGGCCGCCCCCTGGTGGCTGGCCACCCCCGAGGAGAAGGCCCGGTACGGCGAGGACAGCCTCGACCTCAAGATCGCCACCATGGAACGCTTCGCCGAGGAGGTCATCGCCAAGCTCTGACCCCGGCCGCCGGGACGATCCTGACCGGGCACGCGACACGCGCGGACCCCGGTCAGGACTCGCCTTCCGCCAGGTTGGCCATGATCCGCCGCAGCATGCCCGTGACCTGCTCGATCTCCTCCTCGGAGAAACCCGAGAAGACCTGGCGGCTGACCCCGCCGAAGATCGGCGGCAGGCGCGGCACCAGCGCGTGCCCCTCGCTCGTCAGCTCGATGACGACCGAGCGCCGGTCCTCGGGCCGCCGGACCCGGCGCAGCAGCCCCTTGGCCTCCAGCCGGTCCAGCAGCCGGGTCATCCCCGCCGTGTCCGTGCCGAGCCGGCCCCTCAGCACGCCGGGCGTGCTGCGGCCGCCCGCCGCGTGCAGCAGCAGCGCCGCCTGCTGCGCGGTGAGCCCGAGCGGGGCCAGGCGGCGCTCGGTCTCGGTGTTGAGCTCCCGTCCCACCTGCACGAGCAGCGACCCGCCGCCCAGCACCAGCTCGAACGGCGGCGGCATGCGATCGTCGGTCACGCGACCAGAATAGCTGGCGCAGGCATTTACTGTCGCGACAGCTATCGTCTATCGTCGCGTCCATGGACACTTCTCCCCACATCATCGTCGCGGGAGGCGGCATCGGCGGCTTATCCCTGGCCCAGGGCCTGCGCAAGGCGGGTTTCCGGGCCACCGTGCTGGAGCGCGACCCCTCGGCCGGCCACCGCCCCCAGGGCTACCGCATCAGCCTCAAGGAGACCGGCGCCGCGGCGCTGCGCGCGTGCCTGCCCCCCGGCCTGTACGACCTGGCCGTGGCCACCTCCATCCGCCCGGCCACCCGCATGACCTTCCTGGACACCCGGCTGGTCCCCAAGTTCTCCAAGGACGTCCCGCCCCAGCTCCCCGGCGTGGACGGCTTCGGCGTCAACCGGCTCACCCTGCGCGAGATCCTGCTGTCCGGCCTCGACGTCCGCTTCGGCACCGAGTTCACCCGGTACGAGCCGCTGCCCGGCGCCCGCGTCCGCGCCCACCTCGCCGGCGGCTCCGCCCTGGACGGCGACCTGCTCGCCGGCGCGGACGGCGTCGGCTCCCGCGTCCGCGCCCAGCTCCTCCCCGACGCCGTCGTGGACCGGCTCGACTGGGCCCTGTACGGCAGGACCGTCCTGACCCCCGACCTGCTGGCCGCCACGCCTCCCGACCTGGTCGACACCTTCAACCGCGTCACCGCGCCGGACCACACCGCGATCTCGGTCGCCACCTGCCGCCCCTGCGCGCCGGTGGCCGAGGCCGCCGCCCGGCACGCCCCCGGCCTGCGGCTGACCGACGTTCCCGGCTACTTCTCCTGGACGCTGACCGCGCCCGGCCCCCGGCCGGAGGACACCTCCCCCGCCGCCCTGCACCGGCTCGCGCTCGCCACGGTCGCCGGCTGGCACGAGGGCGTGCGCCGGATCGTCGAGCTGGCCGACCCCGAGGCGACATTCGTGGTGCACACCCACTCGGCCCGGCGCGTGCGCCCCTGGGACGAGCCCGCGGTGACCCTGCTCGGCGACGCCGTGCACAGCATGAGCCCTGGACGCGGCGAAGGCGCGAACGTCGCACTGCGTGACGCCCACACCCTGAGCGCGGGTCTGGCCGCGGCCGCCGCCGAGGGCCGCCCGCTCGCCGAGGCGAAGACGGCCTACGAGCACGCCATGCTGGACTACGCGTTCACCGCGGTCGAGGCCTCGTTGCAACAGCCGTTCGCCCCGTTCGCCCGTCCTGTCCGGCCACCGGCGCGTTGAACCGGCCCGGAGTTACGGATGGGAGCCAGGGGGGCGATAGCCTCGTCCCGTGCTGGAAAAGATCGCAGCCACCCGATATGTGACCCCGCTGCGGGAGGGCGGGTCGCTGCCGGGCGTCGTCGAGGCCGACGACCTCGGCACGTACGTGGTGAAGTTCCGCGAGGCGGGGCAGGGCCGGCGGGTGCTCGTCGCGGAGATCATCGCCGCCGAGCTGGGCCGCCGCCTGGGGCTGCGCACTCCCGAGCTCAAGCTCATCGACCTCGACCCGCAGCTCGGCGTCCGCGAGCCCGACGAGGAGGTCCAGGACCTGCTCAAGGCCAGCACCGGCCTCAACCTGGCGGTCGACTTCCTGCCCGGCGCGCTCGGGTTCGACCCGCTGGGCTGGATCCCCGACCCGGTGTTCGCCTCCAGGGTCGTCTGGTTCGACGGGCTGATCCACAACATCGACCGGAGCTGGCGCAACCCCAACCTCCTGGTCTGGCACCGCGACACCTGGCTCATCGACCACGGCGCGGCCCTGTGGTTCCACCACAACTGGCGCACGGCCGACCCGCAGCGCGCCTTCGACACCGGCGACCACGTGCTCGCGCCGTTCGCGGCCGACGTGCTCGCCGCCGGCGACCACCTGGCCGGCCGGATCACCCGCGAGCTGCTCGGCGAGGTGACGGCCCTGGTGCCCGACGAATGGCTCGACGGCGAGCCGGGTTTCGACTCCGCCCAGGCCGTGCGGGAGGCCTACATCGACCATCTGCTGAGCCGGGCGCACGGGCCGCGCGAGTGGCTGCTGCGCGGCCCCGACAAGGAACGCAGGGCGTCCGGGCCCGGCTCGGTCGGCGAGTTCTGGCGGGGAGGCAGCCGGTGACCAGAGACGTCTACGAGTACGCGGTGATCCGCGTCATGCCGAAGATCGAGCGCGGCGAGCTGATCAACGCCGGCGTGCTGCTCTACTGCCAGCCGCGCGACTACCTGTGCGCGCGCGTGCACCTCGACCCGGCCCGCCTGCGAGCCCTCGACCCCGGCGCCGACCTCGACGGCGTGCGCCACGCGCTCAGCGCCTACGAGCGGGCCTGCGGCGACCGGCCGGGCCCCCTCGCGGGCGAGCCGCTGGGCGGCCGGTTCCGCTGGCTGACCGCGCCGCGCAGCACGATCGTCCAGACCGGGCCGGTGCACGCGGGCCTCACCGCCGACCCCGCCATCGAGCTGGCCCGCCTCTTCGACAAGCTGGTGCGACTCTAGCCGCCCACCCTCAGAACAACACCGACATGAAGGTGTCCACCTCGCGGAACCCCACCTTGCGGTAGACGGCCCGCGCCGAGTGGTTGAAGTCGTTGACGTAGAGCGACACGACGGGGGCGAAGCAGCTCAGCGCCGCCTCCACGACCGCCGCCATGCCTGCCGCCGCGTGGCCCTTGCCGCGCTGGTCGGGGGCCACCCACACGCCCTGGATCTGGCAGGCGTGCGGCGTGACCGCGCCCACCTCCGCCTTGAACACCACCCGGCCGTCGTCGATGCGCGCGTAGGAGCGGCCGATGCGGATCAGCTCGGCGACCCGGGTGCGGTAGAGCGCGCCGCCGTCGCCGAGGTTGGGCGAGACGCCCACCTCCTCGGTGAACATCGCCACGCACGCCGGCAGCACGATGTCGAACTCCTCGGGCCGCACCCGGCGCACCAGCGGATCGGCGGGCACGGGGGCCTTGCTGGAGGTCGCCATCACCGGCTGCGCCCACCGGATGGCCCGCGCCCTGCCCCAGTGCGGCTCCAGCCGCTCCCACAGCAGGGACACCGCCTCGACGGGGCCCACGATGGACGAGCACCTGCGCCCCTGCTTGCGGGCACGGTCGGCGAACGCGTGCACGGCCTCGGGGCCGGCGTTGACCGGCACCATGTTCGCGCCGGCGTAACAGAGCGACACGAGCCCGCCGCGCGGCCCGAACCCCCACATCTGCCCCCCGAGGCGTGCCGGATTGAGTCCGACGGCCCGCACCCGGGAGGAGACGAAGACGTTGGCGACCGGATCGCAGTCAAGCAGGGCGAGAACCTCGTCCCGGTCGCTGTCGTCGAGCACGCGCGACGCCGATGTACGCAGCATCACATGGTCAGACTACGCGAACGTCCCCCGAATAGCTCACCGGGACAGCACGTCGGTGAGCCGATCGTGACCCTGCGCGCCTCCCGCGGCCATGTGGGCGGCCGGGGCCGGGTCCGGCAGGGCCGCGCAGGACACCGTCCGGGCCGGCAGCGTGCCGTCGGCCAGGTACGCCGCGAGGTGGCCGTCCACGCACCGGTTGCCGGCCAGCGACACGCCGTGGTTGCCGCCCTCGTCGATCACCATGCCGCTGCGCGGGAAACGCCGGTGCATGGCCAGCGCGCCCCGGTACGGCGTCGCGGCGTCGTCGCGCGACTGCAGGAACAACACCGGCGGCAGCTTCGGTGAGGCGTGCACCTCGACCGGCGTGCCGCCCTTGACCGGCCAGAACGCGCACGGCGCGTTGAACCAGGCGTTCGGCCAGGTCAGGAACGGCGCCCTGTGGTGGAGCCGGGTCATGTCGGTGCGCCACTTGGCCCAGTCGCGCGGCCACGCGGCGTCGCGGCACTGGACGCCGAGATAGACGGCGTAGCCGTTCTCGTCCTCGGCGTCGTTCTTGCCGCGCCGGTTGTACGCCTCCACCAGCGGCTGCACGTCGCCCTTGCGCACGTAGGCGGACCAGGCGCGGGCGAACTCCGGCCACACCCGGTCGGTGTACCCGCCGAGGGTGAAGGTGTCGTCCAGCTCGCTCGGCCCCACCACGCCGCCGGCCGGGCGGGTGCGCAGCCGGTCGCGCATCGCGTAGTAGGCGAACGAGGTCTGCTTCAGCGTGCCGCCCAGCCGGTAGACGTCGTTGTGCCGGGCCGTCCAGGCGAGGAAGGCGCGGTGGCGGCGTTCGAAGGCGACGTCCTGGCCCAGGTTCGACCGGTACCAGACGCCCTCGGGGTTGACCGTGCTGTCCATGACCAGCCGCCTGACCCGCTGCGGGAACAGGGTCGCGTAGACGGCCCCGAGGTAGGTGCCGTACGAGTAGCCCAGGTAACTGATCTTCTCCTCGCCCAGCGCCGCCCTGATCGTGTCCATGTCCCTGGCCGAGTTCTCGGTCGTCAGGTACGGCAACACCCAGGCCCAGAGGTCGCCGCAGCGGGTGGCGTACTCGCCGGCCCTGGCCAGGAGCTTGCTCTCATCGCCGGCGGTGTGCGGCACCGCGTCGGGCCGCGGCGCCCGGTAGTAGGTGTCGGGGTCCACGCAGTGGAGCGACGGCTCGCTCCCGCCGACCCCGCGCGGGTCGAACCCGACGACGTCGTAGCGCTCGCCCAGCCTGTTCGGCAGCCCGTTCGAGACGAACTCGGTCAGGTCACGGCCCGAGGCTCCCGGGCCACCCGGGTTGATCAGCAGGGTGCCGAGATGGTTGCCGTCCCTGGACACCTTGGCCTTGATGCGGTTGATCGCCAGCTTGATCGACTGGCCCCAGGGGTCGCGGTAGTCGAGCGGCACGCGCACGGAGGCGCACTCCAGGTCGGCCCGGACCGTCTTGCCCTCCTTCGCCGGGCACGCCCCCCAGACCACCTGCTGCGCCCCCCGAGCCGCGCCTCTGCCGGCCGACGCCACACCGTCCGCGCTGACAACCCCGGCGACCAGCACCGCGATGCCGACGGCAACACTGAATACGCGCTTCACCCAGCCCCTCCCCCTCGTCATGGCCCTGTGATGCTCCCGCGGGCGACGGGGTCATGACGCTGGGTATGGGGAAAGGCTTGCCAGTTTGTAATGGGGCCATTGCACCGGGTCACCGGCCCCCGGAGGCGCTCAGCCCACGGTCACCTGGGGGCCGGAGACGGCGTCGTCGTCGAGGTCGACCTCGACGCCCATCTCCTCGGCCAGCCGCAGGGCCTCCTCGATCAGGGTCTCGACGATCTGCGACTCGGGCACGGTCTTGATGACCTCGCCCTTGACGAAGATCTGGCCCTTGCCGTTGCCGGAGGCGACGCCGAGGTCGGCCTCGCGCGCCTCGCCGGGGCCGTTGACCACGCAGCCCATGACGGCCACCCGCAGCGGGACCTTGAGCCCCTCCAGGCCCGCCTGGACCTGCTCGGCCAGCGTGTAGACGTCGACCTGGGCCCGGCCGCACGACGGGCAGGAGACGATCTCCAGCCCCCGCTCGCGCAGCCCCAGCGACTCCAGGATCTGGGCGCCGACCTTGACCTCCTCGACGGGAGGCGCGGACAGCGAGACGCGGATGGTGTCGCCGATGCCCTCGGCCAGCAGCGCGCCGAACGCCACGGCGGACTTGATGGTGCCCTGGAAGGCGGGGCCGGCCTCGGTGACGCCGAGGTGCAGCGGGTAGTCGCACTTGGCGGCGAGCAGCCGGTAGGCGTTGATCATGACGACCGGGTCGTTGTGCTTGACCGAGATCTTGATGTCCCTGAAGCCGTGCTCCTCGAACAGCGAGCACTCCCACAGGGCGGACTCGACCAGCGCCTCGGGCGTGGCCTTGCCGTACTTCTGGAGCAGGCGGGGGTCGAGCGAACCGGCGTTGACGCCGATCCTGATCGGCACGCCGTGGTCGGCGGCCGCCCTGGCGATCTCGCCCACCTTGTCATCGAACTTCTTGATGTTCCCCGGGTTGACGCGGACCGCCGCACAGCCCGCCTCGATGGCCGCGAACACGTACTTCGGCTGGAAGTGGATGTCGGCGATGACCGGGATCTGGGACTTCTTCGCGATGATCGGCAGCGCGTCCGCGTCGTCCTGCGACGGGACGGCCACGCGCACGATCTGGC
Source organism: Nonomuraea sp. NPDC005730 (assembly GCF_040630865.1). Lineage (NCBI taxonomy): Bacteria > Bacillati > Actinomycetota > Actinomycetes > Streptosporangiales > Streptosporangiaceae > Nonomuraea > Nonomuraea sp. NPDC005730. The sequence continues at coordinate 12,383 of NZ_JBEXYK010000020.1, read as the reverse complement.
AGCCGGACGCCGTCAGCTCGGCGATCTGCTGCAACGTGGCGTTGACGTCGGCGGTGACCGTCGTCGTCATCGACTGGACGGAGACGGGCGCGTCGCCGCCCACGGGAACGCTGCCGACCATGATCTGGCGGGAGTGCCGGCGTTCGGCGAGCGGCTTGGGGCGGACCGTCGGGATGCCAAGTGCTACAGAAGACATTTCTACCCTTAGGTGTGACGACGCTACCCAGTCTAGGTAGCTAGAAGGACTGCCCGGCTGTGAGTTCGGCCGCACGCGCCCGGGCCCAGGCGTCGGCGGCCAGTACCTCCTCCACGCTGGAGGCCGGGGTGACGCGGTGTTCCTCGACGACCTTGGCGACCGTGTCGACGATCGCGGGGAAACGCAGCCCGCCCCTGGTGAACGCCTCGACGCAGACCTCGTTGGCGGCGTTGTAGACGGCGGGCGCGGTGCCGCCCTCGGCGCCGACGTGCCTGGCCAGCGCGACGGCCGGGAAGGCCGCGTCGTCGAGCGGCTCGAAGGTCCAGGTGTGGGCCCTGGTCCAGTCGACGGGCCGGGCGGCGCCGGGCACGCGGGCCGGGTGGGCCAGCGCGAGCGCGATCGGCAGGCGCATGTCGGGCGGGCTGGCCTGGGCGATGGTGGAGCCGTCGACGTACTCGACCATGGAGTGGATCACCGACTGCGGGTGGACCACGACCTCGATGCGGTCGAAGCCGATGTCGAACAGCAGATGGGCCTCGATGACCTCCAGCCCCTTGTTGACCAGGGTGGCGGAGTTGATGGTGATCACCGGGCCCATGGACCAGGTGGGGTGGGCCAGCGCCATCTCGGGGGTGACGTCGGCCATCTCCTCGCGCTTCATGCCCCTGAACGGGCCGCCGCTGGCGGTGATGACGAGCTGCTTGACGGCGGCGGGGTCGTGGCCGCCCGGACCGGACGCCCACAGGCACTGCTGCACCGCCGAGTGCTCGGAGTCGACCGGGAGGATCTGCCCCGGCGCGGCCAGCCGCTTGACCAGCGGCCCGCCGATGATCAGGGACTCCTTGTTGGCCAGCGCGAGCGTGCGGCCGGCCTCCAGCGCGACCAGCGTGGACGTCAGGCCCAGCGCGCCGGTGATGCCGTTGAGCACGGTGTCGCACCGCCAGCCCGCGACCTCCGCGACGCCCTCGTGGCCGCCCAGCACGACGGGGGACGCCCCGCGCGCGGCCAGCGCCTCCTTCAGCGCCGGGACGGCGGCGGCGTCGGCCACCGCCACGACCTCGACGCCGAACGCGGCCGCCTGCGCGGCCAGCTCCTCGACCCTGCCGCCCCCAGCCGCGAGCCCGGCGACCCTGAACCCGGCGGGGTCGGCGGCGATGACATCGAGGGCCTGGGTGCCGACCGAGCCGGTGGAGCCGAGCACGACGACGGAGCGGAGGGTCTCTGCATGCACCTGTCCATTGTCCCCGCTGCCGGACGCGGACGGGCACGTGAGGGGCCGACAGCCACGATCCCGGCTCCCGAGCGACAGGCGATAACCCAGACCAGTTATGTCCAAATATCGCCATATCGGGATGCGCATATCTTGAGAAATCCCGATTATTGGGTGGCTACCTTCCAAGCCCCAGCTCCGGTTTCGGGAGGTTACGTAATGCACCGCAGGTTTGCCCTGCTCTCCGTCCTCACCCTCGCCGCCGGGAGCGTCGCCCTGCTCCCCGGCACCGCGGCGCAGGCCGGCGCGGCACCCCGTCCCGCCCAGCCAGGCGCCGCCCACCGGCGGCCGGGACGGCGGACGGCAGCTCCGGTCGGCGAACAGCTACGGCGCCCCCTGGAGCGGCGGCGGCGCCGTCGTGCGGACCACCGGCCGGGTCTTCTTCACCTACCAGGGACGCAGCGCCTCGTGCTCGGGCTCGTCGGTGACCAGCGCGAACAAGAGCGTGGTGCTGACCGCCGGCCACTGCGTCAAGCTCGGCGGCGCCTTCCACACGAACTGGGTGTTCGTGCCCGGCTACGCCGCCGGCCAGCGCCCCTTCGGCACCTGGCCGGCCGCCAGGCTGCTGACCACCCCCCAGTGGAACGCCGGCGAGGACGTCGACTTCGACGTGGCCGCCGCCGTGGTGGCCCAGGTGGACGGCAAGAGCCTGGTGGACGTCGTCGGCGGCCAGGGCGTGGCCTTCAACCAGCGGCGCGGCCGGCAGATGTACTCCTTCGGCCACCCGGCCGCGGCCCCCTACGACGGCTCGAAGCTCATCTACTGCAGCGGCCGCACGTTCGACGACTTCCTGCCCTCCGACGACCTCGGCCTGACCTGCGACATGACCGGCGGCGCGAGCGGCGGCCCGTGGATGCTGAATTTCGACGAGTCGACCGGTCTCGGCACGCAGAACTCGGTCAACAGCTTCACATACAACTTCACCCCCACCTGGATGTTCGGCCCGTATCTCGGAAACGAAGCACAGGCCGTCTACCAGGCGGCGCAAAGCACCGGCGCACTCTGATCAATTTACGGAAAGTAGCCGCAAGAACACACCTCGTGGTGCACACTCGGGGGCCATGACCCTGAGCACCTCCCTGCTTGCGGCCGCCCCGCTGATCGCGGGGCTGACGGGACCGGCGATCCTCGGCGCGGTCCCCGGCCAGCACCTGGTCGATCGTCCCGCCGTCGAGCACGCCGCGGCCCGGCGGAGCCTGGTGGTCGAGCACGAGGCCGCCCGGAGCGACGCCGAGCAGCGCCGCGTGCTCGGCTACTGGACCCCGCAACGCATGGCGGCGGCCCTGCCCATCGGTCTGCTCGACTCCGTGACCGACGGCGACGGCCTGCTCAGCGGCCTGACCGGCCGCGGCGGGGTGCAGGCGAAGCCCGGCGTGTCCGGCGGCCGTACCGAGATCAACGTCGGCCGCCGGCACCAGGCGTCGTCCAGGCCCCAGGCCAGCACGATCGGCGCGCGCTGGAGCACCGGCGGAGCCGTGACCAGGACCACCGGGCGGGTGTTCCTGACCCTGGCGGGCGCCGACTTCGTCTGCTCGGCCAGCACGGTCACCAGCGCCAGCAAAGACCTCGTCGTCACCGCCGGCCACTGCGTCAAGGACGGCGCCGGCGAATGGGCCGAGAACTGGACGTTCGTCCCCGGCTACGGCAGGGGCGGCGAGCAGCCCTACGGCCAGTACGCGGCCCGCCGCATGTTCGTCTCCGCCCCCTGGTCGCGCTCCGGCGACGACAACCACGACGTCGGCATGGTCGCCCTGGCCACCTCGGGCGGGCGGCACGTCGCCGACGTGGTGGGCACCCAGGACATCGCCTTCGACATCAGGCGCGGCGGCCAGACCTACGGCTTCGGCTATCCGGCAGACCCGCCCTACGACGGCGACCAGCTCGTCTACTGCGCCGGGCGGCTGCGCGACGACCCCTACAGGCAGACGCACGACCAGGGGCTCGGCTGCGCCATGACCGCCGGGTCGAGCGGCGGCCCCTGGCTGTCCGGCTTCGACCCGATGACCGGCCGCGGCACGGTCACCTCGCTGAGCAGCTTCAAGTACAGCGACGACCAGCACACCATGTACGGCCCGTACTTCGGCCAGGCCGCCAAGACGGTCTACGCCACGGCCGAACGCGCCTGACGACGGCGCAGGACGTGCGACCGCCCCGCGCCGGGGAGGCGCGGGGCGGGCCGGGAGCTACAGCGACAGGCCGGTGAGCACCATGACCTTCTCGTAGGTCAGGTCCTCCATGGCCGAGTGCAGGCCCTCGCGGCCGATGCCGGAGTCCTTCACGCCGCCGTACGGCATCTGGTCGGCCCGGTACGACGGCACGTCGCCGATGATCACGCCGCCGACCTCCAGCTCGCGGTTGGCCTTGAAGGCGGCGTCCAGGGAGCGGGTGAAGACGCCGGCCTGGAGGCCGTACCTGGAGTCGTTCACCATGGCGTACGCCTCGTCGATCGACCCGGCCGGCTGGAGGATCATGACCGGCCCGAAGACCTCCTCGCAGGCCACCTTGGCGTCGTGCGGGACGTCGGCCAGCACGGTCGGCGCGACCGTGGCGCCCTCGCGGGTGCCGCCGGCCAGGACGCGGGCGCCGGCGGCGACCGCCTCGCGCACCCACTGCTCCACACGCTCGGCGGCGGCCTCCGACACCAGCGGCCCGACCTGGGTCTTCTCGTCGGCCGGGTCACCCGTGACGAGCCCGCCGACGGCCGGCAGCAGACGCTCGACGAACGCGTCGTAGACCGGCTGCTCGACGATCACCCGCTGGACGGCGATGCAGCTCTGACCGGCCTGGTAGTTGGCGAACAGGGCGATGCGCTGCGCGGCCCAGTCGAGGTCGGCGTCGGCCAGCACGACGGCCGCGGCGTTGCCGCCCAGCTCCAGGGTCACGTGCTTGCGCGGCACCTGGTCGGCGATGGCGTAGCCGACGGGCGCGGAGCCGGTGAAGGAGACCACGGGCAGGCGGGGGTCGTCGACCAGGGCGGCGGCGCGCTCGTTCTGCACCGGCAGCACCGAGAACATGCCCGCGGGCAGGTCGGTCTCGGCCAGGATCTCGCCGAGGATCAGCGAGGACAGCGGCGTGGCGGGCGCGGGCTTGACGATGATCGGGGCGCCGACGGCGATGGCGGGCGCGACCTTGTGGGCGACCAGGTTCAGCGGGAAGTTGAACGGGGTGATCGCCAGCACCGGGCCCTTGGGCACGCGGGAGACGTAGGCGAGGCGCCCCGCGGCGGCCGGCTCGGTGTCGAGCCGCTGCACCTGGCCGGACCAGCGGCGGGCCTCCTCGGCGGCGAAGCGGAACGTGGAGATGGCGCGGTTGACCTCGCCGCGCGCCCAGAAGATCGGCTTGCCGTTCTCGGCGGTGATCAGGTGGGCGATCTCGTCGGCCCGCTCGGCCAGCCTGCGTGAGACGTGCGCCAGGGCCTCGGCACGTACGTGCACGGGCAGCGCGGCGGCCTCGCGCGAGACCGCATGGGCGGCCGCGACGGCCTCCTCGACCTGAGCATCGGTCGGTACGGAGTACCGGCCGACCGCACGACCGTCATGGGGGTTGGTCACGGTGAGATCGGTTTCGCCGGTGGCGGGCCGGCCGGCAAGCCAGAAGGTACGCACGTCCATACCCATGACGTTATGCCAAGCGGGAGACCGGGGATTTACACCACGGTGCACAAGACTCCCACGAGCGCTCACCGTTAAGTACAAGCCCTGGTGTATACCCATGATGTAACAGAAGTAGACCCAATTCGGGATGTTTACCATGCGGAGTGGTTTGAGCGATCTCCGCCATGGCTAAGTCATCGGGTGCGGGTCTCCAGCGCGGTGGGCCCCCGATCAGAAAGGCGTGGGCCCCGTGACCGAGCAACGTGAGGTCACAAGGACGCTGAGCTCCTTGGTCGCTGGGGAGGTCGCATGACCTCGACGCCGCTGGGCCTGCAGGGCGCCTACCTGCTGGGCGAGCGCGCCACCCACGACGAACTCCGTGCCCGACTGCTCGACGTGGCGGTGAACCTGCTTCAGAGCGAGGGTCCCGACAGTCTGACCATGCGCAGGATCGCGGCCGAGGCCGGCTGCACGACGACCGTCATCTACACGATGTTCGGCAACCGGGAGGGCCTGGCCGAGGCGCTCTATCTGGAGGGTTTCGAGCGTTTCCGCCGCTTTCTCGAAGCGGTCCCGCAGCGGCGCAACCCGCTGGAGTACCTGACCGCGCTCGGCCCCGCCTACCGGCAGGCGTGCCTGTCCGAGCCCGGCTACTACAGCCTGATGTTCGAGCAGGCCATCCCCGGTTTCGAGCCCAGCGAGCGGGCCAGGACGCTCGCCCGCGCGGCGCTGAACATCCTCGACCGGGTGATCGCCGACTGCATCTCCGCCGGCTACGTGACGCCGACCCAGCCGCGCAAGATCGCCGACGCGCTCTGGGCCGCCGCGCAGGGCGCGATCAGCCTGGAACGGGCCGGCCACCTGCGGGACGACCGCACGTACGAGGCGGTCACCCTGGCCACGATCTGCTGCTACCTGGTGGACAAGGACAGCCTGCCGTCGGCCCCCGGCCGCTGAGGCACCCACAAGTCAGCGGCGGCGGCCGGCCTCCAGGGCGAGCCACAGCTCGGCTCGTACGCCCGGGTCGTCGAGGTCACGGCCGAGGAGTTCGGCGACGCGGCGCATGCGGTAGCGCAGCGTGTGCCGGTGGACGCCGAGCCGCTGGGCGGCGGCGTCCCAGTGGCCGTTGCTCTCGAGGTAGGCGCGCAGCGACTCGACCAGGTCGGCGCGGGAGCCGTACGCGGTGAGCGGGGCCAGCAGCGCGCCGGAGAACGCGCGCAGGGCGTCGGTGTCCAGCAGTGCGAGCAGGCCCTGCCCGGCCAGGTCGGCGAACCGCACCGTGCCGCCGTCGCTGTGGGCCAGCGCGCGGCGTGCCTGGTCGAGCGCGTCGCGCAGGCCGTCGTAGCGGCAGGGCGAGCTCAGCCCGGCCGGCCCCTCCACCTCCCGCGCCGCCTTCTCCGCGGCCCCCTCGGACACCAGGCAGACGCTCACCTGCTCACCGCCTTGAGAACCACCGCCGCTCCCCCTGCCGCCGCCGTTACCGCTGCCGTGACCACCGCCGTGACCGCCGGCGCCGTCGTCGAGGAGCGCCGTGAAGCCGTGCGGCTCCAGCGTCTCCAGGGCGCCCGCGCCCGCCGCCAGGACCACCAGCGGCTCGCCGGGCAGCCGCGCGCCGAGCGTGCCGGCCACCGCCCGCGCCTGCTCGACCGCCCCGCCGAGCAGCAGTTCCAGCACGGCCGAGCGGAGCCGCCGGCCGGCCTCCCGCTGGGCCCTGCCCTGCTCCATGGCGAGCGTGAGCAGTGAGCCGGCGGCGTTGATCACCGTGTGGGTCACCGGCGAGAAGGGCCTGCGGGCGCCGACCGCGAAGAAGCCGCGCGGCCGTGGACCGCCGCCGAGCGGCTGGATCACGACGTGCTCGTCGGGCCCGGACAACGCGAGACTCGCCGGCACCCGCTCACCGCCCTGGCCCCCGCCGCGCGCCCGCTCACCGGCCTGGGCCCCGCCGCGCGCCCGTTCTCCCGCCGGTACGGCGCCGCGCGCCCGCTCGCCGGCCTGGGCCCCGGTGGCGACGGGCTCGCCCGTGAGCGCGCGCTCCGCCCCGGCGATCCGGTCGGGCCGGGTTCTGCTCGGGCCGCCGGCGCGCAACCGGCGCAGCTCGGCCACCACGACCGGCACGTCGGCCCCCGGCGTGGCGTGCCGGACCTCGCCCGTCTCGTCGAGCAGCGCGGCCCAGCCGCCGATCTCCTTGGCCACCCGGTCGATGACCGCGTGCATGCCCTCCGGCCGCAGCGCCGCCCGGGTCAGCCGCCCCTGCGCGGCGAAGGCGCGGGTGATCTCGTCGTACTGCTCGGCCGCGAGCAGCTCGCTGACCACCTTGCCGATGGCGATGAACGGCGTCTCGCGCGGCACCTCGAACAGCGGCAGCCCCGCCTCGTCGGCGGCCGCGACCAGGGCGGCCGGGACGTGCTCGTGGGAGAGCCCGACGCCGAAGCCGAGCCCGGCCACCTCGCGGCCCACCAGCCGGGCGACATATCCGGAGAAGTCGCCTTCCAGGCGGATCCCCGTCGTCAGCAGCAGCTCCGCGCCCTCCAGGAACGGCGTCGGGTCCTCCAGCTCGCTGACCGCCACCCAGCGCACCTCCGCGTCGAGCGCTCCGGAGGCCGCCGCGCCCGCCAGCTGACGCAACTTCATCCGTCGCACCACGGTGCGCAGCGAAGGTGCCATACGAGTTTGTCCATTCCGGCAAAGGCGAGCACCCCCAGTGTGCCATATCGACGTATCGGTCCAGGTCGGAGCCCGACGTAGCGTCGAGCCCATGAGCATTCCCCAGGAGCGGCGCGTCGTGACCGCGATCCCAGGCCCCAAGTCGCAGGAGCTGCTGGCCCGCAAGCAGGCCGCCGTCCCCTCCGGCATCGGCACCACGCTGCCGGTCTTCGTCACCCGCGCCGGCGGCGGCATCCTCCAGGACGCCGACGGGAACTCTCTGATCGACTTCGGCTCCGGCATCGCCGTGACCAACGTGGGCAACTCCGCGCCGAAGGTCGTCGAGCGCGTCCAGAAGCAGGTGGCCGACTTCACCCACACCTGTTTCATGGTCACCCCGTACGAGTCGTACGTGCAGGTCTGCGAGAAGCTCAACGAGCTGACCCCCGGCGACCACGAGAAGCGCACCTTCCTGGTGAACTCCGGCGCCGAGGCCGTCGAGAACGCCGTCAAGGTGGCCCGGCACGCCACCGGCAGGCAGGCCGTCGTGGTGTTCGACCACGGCTACCACGGCCGCACGCTGCTCTCGATGACCATGACCGCCAAGAACATGCCGTACAAGCAGGGCTTCGGCCCGTACGCGCCCGAGGTGTACCGGGTGCCGCTGGCCTACCCGTTCCGCTGGCCGACGGGCGCGGACGACTGCGCGGAGGAGGCCGCCGCGCAGGCCATCGACCAGATCAACAAGCAGGTCGGTGCGGAGAACGTGGCCGCCGTGGTGATCGAGCCGATCGCCGGCGAGGGCGGTTTCATCGTCCCGGCCAGAGGCTTCCTGCCGCGGATCGCCGAGTTCTGCCGGGCGAACGGCATCGTGTTCGTGGCCGACGAGGTCCAGACCGGCTTCGCGCGCACCGGTGACCTGTTCGCCTGCGAGGACGAGGGCGTCGTCCCCGACATCATCTGCACCGCCAAGGGCATCGCGGGCGGCCTGCCGCTGGCCGCCGTGACCGGCCGCGCCGACCTGATGGACCACGTGCACGTCGGCGGCCTGGGCGGCACGTACGGCGGCAACCCGCTGGCCTGCGAGGCCGCGCTCGGCGTCCTGGAGACGATCGAGTCGGAGGACCTGGTCGCCAAGGCCCGCCGCATCGGCGAGATCATGCTCCCCCGCCTGCGGTCGCTGCAGGAGCGGTTCCCGATGATCGGCGACGTGCGCGGACGCGGCGCGATGATCGCGATCGAGCTGGTCGAGCCGGGCACGAAGAACCCGGACCCGGCGGCCGTCCAGGAGATCGTCAAGCGCTGCCACGCCGAGGGCCTGGTGGTCCTGACCGCCGGCACGTACGGCAACGTGCTGCGCTTCCTGCCCCCGCTGGTCATGCCCGAGCACCTGCTTGAGGAGGGCCTGGGGATCCTGGAGAAGGCCATCTCCGCTCTATAGCAAAGACCGAAAAATCGGGCATCCAGCTTGCGGCTGGATGCCCGATTTTGTGTGTGTAACGCAGGTCACTCGGGTAGAGAATTCACCCTGGCTTGACGCTCAGCTAGACGATCACGGCCTCGGTCAGGGTTATAACGGATCCGGACATGCGGAGGGGCGATGGCAGCTGGGAGCGTGATGAACTGGGGTCCCGCCAGAACGGCACGGAGTATGTTGACGTTCGACCCTGAGGGCCTGACTCCGGCCCAGCGCGACGGCGACGCCTGCGTGGTGTGCCACAAGAGGTGGCCGCGCCCCCGGGTCCGGGTCGGCAAACTGCCCGACAACTCCTCCGTGCTCGCCTGCACCGAATGCGCCGAGGCGCTCCTGCCCGCTCCCATGGCGACCGTGGTGGCCTTCCCGGGCCGTTAGGCCGCGGCTGTCGAACAGCGGCTGTCAAGGTGCGGCCGTCAAGCCGCGGCCGCCTCGCGCAGGCCCCACGGCGAGCCGTACTCGCGCAGCAGGTCGAGGAACGGCACCGCGTCGAACGCCTCGGGGCCGAGCACGCCCTCGCCCTTCCACACCCCGGTCGCCACCAGCTCCAGCGCGACGACCGGATGGATCGCCGTCTGCCACACCACGGCCTGGGAGCCGTACTCCCGCATCGACCATTCGTTGTCCACCACGTGGTACAGGTACACCTCGCGCGGCGAGCCGTCCTTGCCGGTGCCCTTGACCCACGTGCCCGCGCAGGTCTTGCCGCGCATGCGGGCGCCCAGCGTCGCCGGGTCCGGCAGGCTCGCGGCGACCATGTCGCGCGGCGCCACCTCCGCCCCGCCCACCCTGATCTTGTCGGCGCTGTCCAGGCCCAGCTTGCGCAGCGTCTTCAGCACGCCGATGAACTCCTCGCCGAGCCCGTACTTGAACGTCACCCGCCGCGCCGGGATCCACCTCGGGACGAGCAGCACCTCCTCGTGCTCGACGTTCACGCACTCCACGGGCCCGATCCCGTCGGGGAAGTCGAACACCTCGGGCTCGCTGAACGGCTCGGTGGTGCGCCACTGCCCGTCCTCCCAGACGACGGGCGGGTTCAGGCACTCCTCGATCGTGGTCCAGATGGAGAACGTGGGCGCGAAGTCGTAGCCGTCCACGACGAGGTTGGCGCCGTCCCTGATGCCGATCTCGTCGATCTCGTCGAACAGGTGGTCGGCGGCGTAGCGGGCGAACACGTCCGCGAGCCCCGGCTCGACGCCCATGCCGACCAGCGCGAGCCGGCCCGCGCCGCGCCACTCGCCGTCGCGCTCGAACTGCCGGTCCCCCAGCTTCACCCCCGGCTTGCGGTACGGCTCGCGCGGATGCGGCTTCGACAACGACATCGCCATGTCCAGGTAGTGGGCCCCGGCCTCCAGGGCGGCCTCGAACAGCGGCATCGTGAAGCGCGGATCGACCGCGTTGAACAGCACGTCACATCGGTGCTCCCGGAGCGCCGCGGTGACCTGGGCCCGGTCGGAGGCGTCCAGCTGGATGGCGGTGAAGCGGGGGTCGTCCACGGCGGCGACGGCGCGGGCCGCCCGGCTCTGTTGGGAGTCGGCCACCACGATGTGTTCGTAGAAATGGCGGCGGGCGGCGATGGGCACCACGGCGGAGCCGACGCCTCCGGCGCCGACAAGAAGGATTCTCATGGGAAGAACATACTCACTGACTGGTCATTCAGTCGAATTTTGGCGCCGGAGAGTTCCGGAACCTGGACGTTCTTCAGCCCGGGAACAGCGAGACGCCCCGGAACCAGGACGTTCTCCACCCCGGAAACGGCGAGACGCCCCGGGACAGGGGGGAAGGCCCGGGGCGTCTCTGCAGGCGCACCCGGGGGAAGGCGCGCCCGCGATGGGGTCGAGCGGGGGCGGAGATCTCACCTACTCGGCGAGTTCGGCCCACCGTTTCCCCCAGACGGCATAATCAGTGCATTCCCCGTCCTCGCCGCGGCAACCGCCCGGCGGCCGGACGGCGAAGGCGATCCGGTCGAGCCGCTTGGGGTCGTCGGCGCCGTAGAGGTCGCAGATCGACTTGGCCCGGCCCTTGCACGCCTTGTCGTTGGCCGGCGCGAGCCCCACCCAGGCGGCGGCGTCACGCTGGGCGTCGGCCGCGGTCATCCAGGTCAGCCAGCGATAGGCGCAGGTGGTGTCGGGCAGGTTGGCGCCGAGCATCCAGGAGTCGAGCCAGCCGGTGGCCGCCTTGGCGCCGACCGTCCGGACCGGTTTGCCGGCCTTCTGCAGCAGCAGGCGATAGTAGGGTGTGGCCTGCGCGTAATCCAGCGACCCGGTGGCGAAGCCCTTGATCAGGTCGATCGGCTTCCGCCAGTAGGTGCGCTCCTTCTGCTGCCCGAGCAGCGCCATGGCCCGGTCGAGCTGCTCCTGGCTCAGCTCGTACGGGTCCTTGACGGTGGCGTCGGTCAGCGCGGCGTCGGCGATGGTCAGCGGGCTGTCGCGGAGCGCGGCCCGGCCGGAGGCGAACACCTGGCTCATGCTCGCGTCCTTGACCCTGGCCGCGTCGTAGATGAACTCGTGGTACCCCCACAGGAACGGCACGCCGTAGACCTTGCCGGACACCTTCACCATGTCGCGGAAACGCTCGTCGAGGTCGTCGTAGCCGCTCACCTTGGCCGGGTCGATCGGCTGCACCAGCTTGCGCGTGATCAGGTCGCCGGCCAGCGCCGGGCCCGCCGAGATCAGGTCGTACGGGCGCTCGGCGGCCGCGACGGCCCGCTCCATCTCCTCGGCGGTGCGGACGGTGTCCACGCGGGCCAGGCGGCAGCCGGTCTCCTTCTCGAAGGAGCCGACCCAGTTGGCCTTGGGGCTGACGCCGCCGTACTCGGCGTAGCCGCGGTAGGTGAGGATCTGCAGCGTGCCGTCGCTCTGGGTGGCCGTGGGCGAGGGCGTGGCCGACGGGGTCGGCTTGGTCGGCTTGGGGCTGGGCCTGGCGGCGGGCTGGGCCGCCTGCCCGGCAGCCGTGGACACCGCTCCCGTGCCGGCGACCAGCGCCGCCGCGGCCAGCGCCACGGCGGATATGCGACGGCGTCTCACGATGTCCCCCCTTGTCCGTTGCGCTGGAGCTTACCGGGGACGGGACCGGGAGGGACGCCGGTCCCTCCCGGCCGCAGACGTGAGTTACCCGTTCGTGGGGAAGCCGAGGTTCACGCCGCCGTGGGACGGGTCCAGCCAACGCGAGGTCACGACCTTGCCCCGCGTGTAGAAATGCACCCCC